>NZ_JBNNGK010000025.1:0-36248 GCF_050268245.1 Serratia sp. NPDC078593
ATGTCAGATTGCTATGCGCCTGTTAGGGCGCGGCTGGTAACAGAGCCTTATAGGCGCATATGAAAAACCTCCGGCTATGCCGGAGGATATTTATTGTGCCCACAGGATAGTAAGTGTCAAAGCCTGGCTTTGGTATGGCCGCTGTTTTTCCCGATAGCGGAAACCGCTAAGATTCGTCCTAAATGAGGCAATTTAGCAGGGTTTTCAGCAAGTTTGGTTACATCGTCTTATTGCAGCAGCAATCATCATTGGGCAGACTTTGTCGTGTTTACAAACGGCGTAGCGCGCATGCCGTAAACCGGGAGACGGCGAAATCGCTCGCCAAGGTGCACAACAAGAAGCGTGGTGTAATGCCGCAAAGCTCCCCGGTGCAAAATGCGTGGTAACACTTTCAGGAGGGTTTCCTGTGAACAAGTCAATGTTAGCCGGTATTGGGATTGGTATTGCAGCGGCTCTGGGGTTGGCTGCCGTAGCGAGCAGCATGGACGTTTTTTCGTCCAAACCACAGTATGCGCAGGTACTCAATGTCGCGCCGATCAACAAAACTATCAAAACACCGCGTAAAGAATGCCGCAATGTGACGGTGACACACCGTGCGCCAGTGCAGGATGAAAATCGTATTGCCGGTTCGGTGCTGGGTGCGGTTGCGGGTGGGGTGATTGGCCACCAGTTTGGTGGGGGGCGCGGCCGAGACGTTGCCACGATCGCCGGTGCGTTGGGGGGCGGCTATGCGGGTAACCAGATCCAAGGCTCAATGCAGAACAACGACACCACAACCAGTACGCAACAGCGTTGTAAAACAGTGTACGACAAATCCCAGAAAACCTTGGGTTATGACGTGACTTACAAGATCGGCGAACAGAAAGGCAAGATCCGCATGGATCACGATCCGGGCTCGCAGATTCCGTTGGATAAAAGCGGCCAGTTAGTGCTAAACAAATCGGATAATACGCAGGCATAAGTTAACAATAGCTTCCGTTACCCGTGTGTAGCGCACGGGAACGGGCTAAGCGGCATCTTTTGCGGCTGTATTCTTGCTTACGCGCAGTACACATCGGCTCAAGGCCAGTATGTACTGCGCGTTTTACTGCACGGCGCCAGCGTGAAACCGAATGGAGGCTTATGGCTTATGCCGCCAGCGTATGTTCGCGGAACGCCGTCAGCAGTTCTTCAATAAACTTCAAACGTTCCGTCCGATCGGCAAGGTCGAGCGTAAACTTCAGCTTGCTTGGGCCATCGAGTCGGTATACCTGCGGTTTGCTTTGCAGCAAACCGATCAAATAGCCAGGATCGACACGGTTTTTCTCTCCGAACTCGATAAAACCACCGCGGTCGTTGCCTTCTATCCGTTTGATACCTAAGGTTTGCGCATGTTGCCGCAGGGCGGCACTTTGCAACAGATTACGTGCGGCATCGGGCAGCTTGCCGAAACGGTCAATCAGTTCGACTTTCAACTCCTCCAATTCCGCGTCATGTTTCGCGCTGGCTACCCGTTTATAGAGCGACAGGCGGGTATTAACATCAGGGATAAAGTCATCCGGCAGTAAGGCAGGCATACGCAGCTCAACTTCAGTTTGGCTACTGGTTAAATCTTCTAATGATGGTTCCCGGCCTTGCTTTAGGGCATCAACCGCGCTTTCCAGCAGATCCATATACAGTGAGAAACCAATGGTAGTCATCTGGCCACTTTGGCCTTCGCCCAGCAACTCACCCGCACCGCGTATTTCTAAATCATGGGTGGCCAACGCAAAGCCTGCACCCAGATCTTCTAACGTTGCGATAGCTTCCAGACGTTTATGCGCATCAGCGCTCATCGCTTTTGGGTTCGGTGTCAATAAATAGGCGTAAGCTTGGTGGTGTGAACGTCCGACACGGCCACGCAGCTGGTGTAACTGCGCCAGCCCAAAGCGATCGGCGCGCTCAATGATAATGGTATTGGCGCTAGGGATATCAATGCCGGTTTCAATAATAGTGGTACAGACCAAGACATTGAAACGCTGGTGGTGAAAATCATTCATCACGCGTTCCAAGTCACGTTCACGCATCTGGCCGTGGCCGATGGCGATCCGCGCTTCAGGCACTAACTCTGCCAAGCGCTGTGCCGCTTTTTCGATGTTCTCTACATCGTTATAGAGATAATAAACTTGCCCGCCGCGCAAGACTTCACGCAGGATCGCTTCACGCACCACCAGATTGTCATATTCACGCACGAAGGTTTTGACCGCCAGCCGCCGCGCCGGTGGCGTCGCAATGATAGACAGATCGCGCATGCCGCTCATCGCCATGTTTAGCGTACGCGGAATCGGGGTGGCCGTCAGCGTCAGGATATCGACGTCGGCACGCATGCTCTTAATGCGTTCTTTATGGCGCACGCCGAAGCGGTGTTCTTCATCCACAATCAGCAGACCCAGATCCTTCCAGCGTAAATCGCTCTGCAATAACTTATGGGTGCCGATGACGATATCAACCTTGCCCTCAGCCGCGTCGTCCAACACTTGTTGCTGTTCTTTGGCGCTACGGAAGCGTGACATCATCTCAATACGAATAGGCCAGGTCGCAAATCTATCGCGGAAGTTATCGAAGTGCTGTTGCGCCAGCAGCGTGGTTGGCACCAAGACGGCGACTTGCTTGCCATTCTCTACCGCTAGGAAAGCAGCACGCATGGCGACCTCGGTTTTACCAAAGCCAACGTCGCCACACACCAGTCGATCCATCGCCAGCGGTTGACACATATCGCTTAATACGGCATTGATGGCCTGTTCCTGATCCGGGGTAGTTTCGAACGGGAAGGTCTGGCAAAACAGTTGATATTGTTCTCGATTATGCTTAAACGCGTAACCGGACTTCGCCGCCCGCTGCGCATAAATATCCAACAGCTCGGCAGCAACATCACGTACTTTTTCCGCCGCTTTTTGCCGTGCGCGGCTCCAGGCATCGCCGCCCAGTTTATGCAGCGGGGCACTCTCATCGGCTCCGCCTGCGTAGCGGCTGATGAGATGCAGCGATGAGACGGGAACGTAAAGCTTGTCTTCCCCCGCATACGACAGAATCAAATATTCGGCTTTGATGCCGCCCGCTTCGAGTGTGGTCAGCCCGACATAGCGACCGACGCCGTGTTCCAGATGCACCACCGGTTGCCCAGGATGCAGTTCTGCCAGGTTGCGGATCAGCGTATCCGTGTTAATGGTACGGCGATTGTCTTGCCGACGACGGCTGACGCGTTCGCCAAGTAAATCGCTTTCGCAGATCAGCGCTCGTTGGCGGATATCATCAAGGAACCCCCGCTCGGATGCGCCGACCATCATATAACGGCCGGCGACTTCCGCCTGATCTAGCCGATGAATCAGACGGGTATTGAGCTTGATGCGGCCAAGCAAGTCTTGCAACGTTTCGCGACGGCCTTCGCTTTCCACGGAAAAGATCACGCTGCCTGCAAAACTTTCGAGGAAGCGACGCAGGTTATCCAGCGGGGCTTTGTGCTGCGCCTGTACCGCCAGATCCGGTAGCGTTTGGTAATCTAGGTTGGTGTTGCCGGCTTTTTTCGGCAATGCTTCGGTTTTCAGCGCGATACGCGGCCAGGCTTTCAGCTCAGCAAACAGGCTATCGACCCGTAGCCACAGGCTTTCTGGTGCCACCAATGGGCGCATCGGATCTACGCGACGGTTTTCATAGCGTTGGTTAACGTCTAACCAAAAACGCTCAGCGGCGCTTTCCAGATTGCCGGTGTTCACTATCAGCGTGTTTTTCGGCAGATAGCTGAAGAGCGACGGCAGCGGTTGGTTGAAGAACAGCGGTTGCCAGTATTCAATCCCGGCAGGCCAAGTGCCTTTGCTCACCTGCTGGTAAAGGTGTTCGGCGTCACGGCGTACCTCAAACTGTTCACGCCATTGGCTGCGGAATAGCTCAATAGCATTTTTGTCGGTTGGAAATTCGTGAGCGGGCAGCAGGTTAATCGCCTCGACCTCGCTCAACGTACGCTGAGTATCGACATCGAAAATACGCAGGCTGTCAATTTCATCGTCAAAAAAGTCAATGCGGTAGGGGTCTTCACTCCCCATGGGATATAAGTCTAATAGCGCCCCACGCGTGGCGAATTCACCGTGTTCCATCACCTGATCGACGCTGCGGTAGCCAGCCTGTTCCAACTGTGAACGCAACGTGTCACGTGACAGGTGCTGACCTTTTTGCATCACTAATGCGTGGCCATGTAGAAAATCATGTGGGCAAACGCGCTGCATCAGCGTATTGACCGGCAAAATGATAATCCCGCGCGCCATGGTTGGCAGATGATACAGACTCGACAGGCGGGCGGAGATGATTTCCTGGTGCGGCGAGAAGCTGTCGTACGGCAGCGTTTCCCAATCTGACAGCGTGGTGACCAGTTGATCGGTAAACTGCTGTATTTCATCGCGTAAGCGGAGAGCATTCTGCATATCCGGCGCAATCAGCATCACGGGCCCCGGGTGGCGCTCAACAATTTCTGCGCATTCAACGGCGCAAGCCGCGCCGGTCAATTGCCCCAATTGGCGAACATCACCCGCACGTTCAGGTAAGGTATAACGGCAAGACGTGGATGCGGAACGGCTATGATTATCAGAAATGCTCATTCAGGTATCTTTGATCTATAAAATTGGCAGAGGGTTGGCGCCGCTTAACGGCACCTTGCTTTGCTTTATACTAGCCTAGCAGGGGGCAAACTGACATAGCTAAAAGCCTTTGTGGTGGTTAATTGGTCAGTCTGGCGTGCTGTCTGGCGAATAAAACCTGTCGGGTGGTTCCCTATTCTGAGGAGAGCCTTTATTATCCATGGTTACTTTGCTTAAGCTACGGCTACAAAACGGATTTCATGTATCAACCTGTCGCGTTATTCATTGGCCTGCGCTATATGCGCGGGCGGGCTTCAGACCGCTTCGGCCGGTTTGTCTCCTGGCTTTCCACCATCGGCATTACGCTGGGGGTGATGGCGTTAGTCACCGTGTTATCGGTGATGAATGGCTTCGAAAAAGATCTGGAAAACAATATTCTGGGTTTGATGCCACAAGCGCTGATCACTAGCCCACAAGGGTCGATTAATCCTCAACAACTCCCTGCGTCTGCCGTGCAGAGCTTGCGGGGCGTTACTCGTATTGCCCCCTTGACCACCGGCGATGTGGTGTTACAGAGCGCGCGTAGCGTCGCGGTAGGTGTGATGCTGGGCGTAACGCCTGACGACGACGATCCGCTAACGCCGTTTCTGGTCAATGTGAAACAGCAACGGCTGCAACCGAGTGAGTACAACGTCATTCTCGGTGAAGCTATGGCGGGTAAGCTGGGCGTCAAGCGCGGTGACAAACTGCGCCTGATGGTGCCCAGCGCCAGCCAATTCACGCCGATGGGGCGTATTCCGAGCCAGCGAATTTTCAATGTGATCGGCACCTTCCACGCCAACAGCGATGTGGATGAATATCAATTGCTGGTCAACCAGCAAGACGCTTCACGCCTGATGCGTTATCCCGCCGGTAACATCACCGGCTGGCGTCTGTTCCTGCAACAACCCTTGGCGGTGGATACCCTGAGCCAGCAGACATTGCCGCAGGGCAGCGTATGGAAAGATTGGCGCGAGCGTAAAGGCGAGCTGTTCCAGGCGGTGCGTATGGAGAAAAACATGATGGGGCTGTTGTTGAGTCTGATCGTGGCCGTGGCGGCGTTTAATATCATTACCTCGCTTGGCCTGCTGGTGATGGAAAAGCAGGGCGAAGTGGCCATATTACAGACTCTGGGTTTGACGCGTCGCCAGATTATGGCCGTGTTCATGACCCAAGGCGCCAGCGCCGGGATCATTGGGGCGCTGCTCGGTACTGCGCTTGGCGTGCTGTTGGCATTAAACCTTAATAATCTGATGCCGATCTTAGGCGCTTTGATTGACGGTGCCTCGCTGCCGGTGGCGGTCGAACCGCTTCAGGTCACGATGATCGCCGTTGCGGCGATGGCCGTTTCGCTGTTGTCTACGCTTTATCCTTCATGGCGCGCTGCCGCCGTACAACCCGCTGAGGCTTTACGTTATGAGTAATCATCTTTTGTTGCAGTGTGACAGCCTGTGCAAGACTTATCAGGAAGGCCATCTGCATACCGACGTGCTGCGCAATGTCAGTTTTGCTATGCAGCCGGGCGAGATGATGGCGATTGTCGGCAGCTCGGGCTCCGGTAAAAGTACGTTGCTGCATTTATTGGGGGGGCTGGATTCACCCACCTCCGGCAGCGTAGTGTTTAAAGATCAGGCGATGAATGGCATGACGTCTGCTGCCAAGGCCGAGCTGCGCAACCGCGAACTGGGGTTCATTTATCAGTTCCACCACTTGTTACCCGATTTTACCGCGTTGGAAAACGCCGCGATGCCGTTATTGATCGGCGGTATTAAGCCGACGTTGGCACAGGAAAAAGCGCGGGAAATGTTGGCCGCCGTTGGGCTGGAAAAACGCAGTAAACACCGGCCTTCTGAACTCTCCGGCGGCGAGCGCCAGCGTGTGGCGATTGCGCGTGCATTGGTGAACAATCCTTCGTTGGTATTGGCCGATGAACCCACCGGTAATCTGGACCAGCGTACTGCCGATAGCATTTTCGATTTGCTCGGTGAATTGAACGTACGGCAGGGCACGGCGTTTCTGGTTGTCACACACGACCTGCAATTGGCTAAACGGTTAAACCGCCAATTAGAGATGCGAGACGGCCATTTACAGGCGCAACCGACGCTGCTGGGGGGCGAGTGATGAGCGCTTCGCCTCTTTCATTGTTGATGGCGCTGCGCTTCAGCCGTGGCCGGCGGCGCGGCGGCATGGTTTCATTAATTTCGGTCATTTCAACCATCGGCATTGCGCTGGGCGTGGCGGTGCTGATTGTCGGTCTCAGCGCGATGAATGGTTTCGAGCGTGAATTGCAAAATCGCGTGTTAGCGGTGGTGGCGCACGGTGAAATTGAGCCAGTTAATCAACCGTTTGAAGACTGGCCGCAGATATTACAGCGGGTAGAGAAAGTGCCTGGCATTCTGGCCGCCGCGCCTTACATCAATTTTACTGGCTTGATGGAGAACGGTGCCCAGCTACGTGCCGTGCAGTTGAAGGGCGTAGATCCGAAGCAAGAAAGCGATTTGAGCGCGCTGCCGAACTATGTGCAGGGTGATGCCTGGGCTAACTTCAAAAGTGGCGAGCAGCAAGTGATTCTGGGCAAGGGCGTGGCTGATGCGCTGGGCGTTAAGCAAGGCGCATTTGTGACGGTGATGATCCCGAATAGCGATCCGCAAATGAAACTGTTGCAGCCAAAGCGGATTCGTTTGCATGTCACCGGCATTTTACAGCTCAGTGGTCAGCTTGATCACAGTTTGGCGATGGTGCCACTGGCGGATGCACAGCAGTATTTAGATATGGGTGACAGCGTCACGGGGATCGCTATCAAAGTGAACGATGTGTTCGCCGCCAATAAGTTGGTGCGTGACGCAGGCGAAGTGACAAATTCTTACGTCTATATCAAAAGTTGGATCGGTAAATACGGTTACATGTATCGCGACATCCAGATGATTCGCGCCATTATGTATTTAGCAATGGTGTTGGTGATTGGTGTGGCCTGTTTCAACATCGTTTCTACGCTGGTGATGGCGGTAAAAGATAAGAGTGGCGATATTGCCGTGTTACGTACTTTGGGTGCTAAAGACGGCTTTATTCGCGCAATTTTCATTTGGTATGGGCTACTGGCCGGCTTGGTGGGTAGCGTCAGCGGTGTGGTGGTTGGGGTATTCGCCTCCTATCAGTTGACCAACATTATTAAAGGGATTGAGCGGTTGGTCGGCCATTCTTTCCTGTCCGGCGATATCTATTTTATCGATTTTCTGCCGTCGGAACTGCATTGGCTCGATGTGATGATTGTGCTGGCGACCGCCATCGTGCTGAGCCTGCTTGCCAGTTGGTATCCGGCACGGCGTGCCAGCCGCATCGATCCGGCAAGGGTGCTGAGTGGGCAATAATCATCATGAAAATGGGGCGCAAGAATGCAGCCCCATTTTTTAACGTGAGGTGATGATGTATTACGGTTTCGATATCGGTGGTACCAAGATCGAATTGGGGGTGTTCGATGCCCAACGACAACGCATCGGGCAGAAAAGGGTGTCTACGCCGGCTGATGATTATCCGCTACTGTTGTCAACTTTACGCGACTTGGTACTGGAAGCGGATGCGGAACACGGCTGCCGCGGAATGATCGGCATTGGCATTCCCGGCTTACCCAACGCGGATGATGGCACACTGTTTACTGCCAATGTGCCGGCGGCAATGGGGCAACCTTTACCACGTGATTTGGCTGCCATGCTCGGCCGTGATGTCCGCATCGAAAATGATGCCAACTGTTTCGTGTTATCCGAAGCCTGGGATGAGGAGTTTCGCCATTATCCGGTGGTGTTGGGACTTATCCTTGGCACCGGGGTTGGCGGCGGGCTGATCGTTAATGGTAAGGTGGTGTCCGGGCGTAATGCCATTGCCGGGGAGTTTGGTCATTTTCGCTTACCGGTGGATGCGCTTGAGGTGCTGGGGCGTGATATCCCCCTCGTTGCCTGCGGCTGTGGTCATCACGGTTGCATAGAGAATTACCTCTCAGGCCGAGGGTTTGAGTGGTTGTATGCGCATTTTTATCAACAGCATCTGTCTGCGCAGCAGATTATTGCGCGTTATCGGGCGGGTGAGCCGCAGGCTGTGGCGCACGTTGAGCGTTTCCTTGATGTGCTAGCGATTTGCCTGGGTAATCTATTGACCATCGTCGATCCCCACTTAGTGGTGATCGGCGGTGGATTATCGAATTTTGACGCGATCTACCAAGCGTTGCCACAACGTTTGCCGAAAAGTCTGCTACGCGTGGCTAAAGTACCTCGTATCGAGAAAGCCCGTTACGGCGATGCCGGCGGCGTTCGCGGGGCTGCGTTCCTCAACGTGGTGGATGTTATTAAATAAGGAGAGGGTATGCACACGCGCCATCGATTATGTCAGTTTCGCAAGAGCAAACATATCTTGCACCAACGCTTTCGTTCACGGATTTTTCACCGTGACACTATGGCGGCGGCAGAGCTGAAAAAACCGTTTGTAGTGGTGCTGACGGGGGCTGGGATCTCTGCCGAGTCCGGCATTCGCACCTTCCGCGCGGCGGATGGATTGTGGGAAGAACACAAAGTCGAAGATGTGGCTACGCCAGAGGGGTTTCAACGTGACCCAGCATTGGTTCAGACATTTTATAACGATCGTCGTCGCCAGCTACAGCAAGAGGCCATCGCCCCAAATGCCGCCCATCGCGCATTGGCGAGCTTGGAAGAGTGGCTGGGTGATAACTTCCTGTTGGTGACACAAAATATTGATGATTTACATGAACGAGCCGGTAGCCAGCGGGTGTTACATATGCACGGTGAACTACTGAAGGTGCGCTGTACGCATTCTGGGCAGCTATTTGATTGGCCTGGCGATCTCGGTGTTGATGAGCGTTGCCATTGCTGCCAGTTCCCAGCACCTTTGCGGCCGCATGTGGTGTGGTTTGGCGAAATGCCGTTAGGCATGGATGAAATCTATCAGGCGCTGGAAAAGGCCGATTTCTTCGTTGCCATTGGTACCTCGGGCCATGTTTATCCCGCTGCCGGTTTTGTGCATGAGGCAAGAGTAGGGGGGGCGCATACCATGGAGCTGAACCTTGAACCGAGCCAGGTCGAAAACCAGTTCGACGAAAAGCACTACGGTCCGGCCAGCGAGGTTGTGCCACGCTTTGTGCATAAATTCCTGATGGGGAAGGTTGAGCGCGCAGACAGGTCATAAGTCTTGCGGAGTAATGTAGGGCGCAGTGTTAGTGGCGTCCTACAAATGACCGTGTAGCGGCCGGTATGCCCGGCCGTGATTGATGATTAACGACCGGCTTTGAGTTTCTGGAAATAGGTCTCGTATAGCGTGCTGGCATCGCCAACATCATTTTGCCATTCACCGTTCTTGATTACCGCCTCATCAGGATAGAGCGATTTATCCTCGGCAATCTCTTTGGGCAGCAGTTTCTTAGCGGCGAGGTTTGACGTTGGGTAACCGATGGTTTTTGCCACCTGTAACGCAATCTCTGGCCGTAGCAGGAAGTCGATCAGCTTCAGCGCACCATCGACATTCTTGGCGTTGGCAGGGATCGCCAAGCTGTCCATCCAGAAAATACCGCCTTCTTTCGGCCAGACAATCTCTAGCGGTGTTCCGGCTTGGCGAGCGACAAAGGCGGAACCGTTCCACACCATCCCCAGATTGACTTCCCCTTCCATGAACGGATTGCCCGGGTTGTCGGAGTTGAAGGCCAAGACGTTCGGCATCAGTTTTTTCAGCTCGTTATACGCCGCTTCAATTTCTTTGGGATCGCTGGTATTACCGGAATAGCCCAATTTACGCAGTGCCATTTGGAACACTTCACGCGCATCATCGGTCAACAACAGGCTACTTTGGTATTCGGGTTTCCATAAGTCGGCCCAAGCGGTGATGCTGGCCGGATCGATCTCTTCGCTATTCACGCCGATAGAGGTCGCGCCCCAAATGTAGGGGATCGAATAATCATTGTTAGGATCGAACGGTTTATTCAGCAGGTTGGGATCAAGATCGTTAAAGTGGCTCAGTTTGCTTTTATCGATCTTTTGCAGCATGCCTTCCTTACTCATCTTGGCGATAAAGTAAGTTGATGGCACCACTAAATCGTAAGCGCCGTCTTTATAAGTTTTCAGTTTGGCGTACATGCTTTCATTGGATTCATAGGTGGAGTAAATCACCTTAATCCCGGTTTCTTTGGTGAACTGTTCCAGCAGCCCAGGCGGCACGTATTCAGTCCAGTTATAGAAATACAGCGTTTTGCCGTCATCGGCACCGGCTGCAGAGCCGATGCTTAGCGCCATCATCCCGGCAGCGAGCAGGTGTGACCAGGTTTTCATGCAGCGTATCCTTTAACAGTTTTCGCATAAAACAGTATAGGCGGCCTGATCCGACGGTGCGCTATACCCCAGAGAGTGGACATTATAGGGGGGGCATTCGATGAGGTAAAGGAGCTTATCTCATTGGCAAACCAGCGCTTTTTTAACCTGGGATTTTCTTTCTTACGTGCGCCATCAGCGTGGAAAGACGGCAAAAATAGCGGGTATTGGCATTCGTTAGCGGAGAGGATTGTATGCGAAAGCCTAATAGCAGGGCGCCAACAGCGCCCTTAGGCTATTTAGCGGTGCGATCGCGCAAAATCAACTGACTGGCGAGCACTAACACCAGTGACAACATCAACAAAATGGTGGCCAGTGCGTTCACCTCCGGTGAGACGCCGACTTTGACCATGGAATAGATCTTGAGTGGTAAAATCTCATAGCTTGGGCCAGTCACGAACGACGACACCACGACATCATCCATCGATAACGTAAAGCTCAGCAACCAGCCAGCGGCCACGGCAGGCATCGCCAGCGGCAAAATGATTTTACGCAGGATGGTAACTTCACTGGCGCCGAGATCGCGTGCCGCTTCCAGCATTTTGACATCAAAACCTTTTAGCCGCGAATACACCGTGACGACCACAAAGGGCAGACAGAAAGTGATATGCGAGAATAATAGCGACCAGAAACCGAGTGAAATGCCGAGTAACATAAACAGCACCAGTAATGAAATCGCCATCACGATGTCTGGTGACATCATCACCACAAACAGCATACCGCCCACGAACGGTTTACCGCGAAAACGATAGCGATACAGCGCCACGGCGGTCAGTGAGCCAATCAGGGTGGCGAAAGTCGCCGAAAGCACCGCCATAGTGAGTGAATGGCTTGCGGCCTGTAGCAGGCTGTCGTTATTCATCAGCGTGCTGTACCAATCGGTGGTAAACCCTTGCCAGTTGATGCCAAAACGTGAGGCGTTGAACGAGTTAACGATCAAAATCACGATAGGAATATAGAGATAAGCGTAGATGATGGTCATGAAACCACCGCGCAGCAGGCGTCCGATCATTCCAGTTCCACCTTTTTGTTCAGTAGCTTAGCTGCGCGATAATAGACCCATAGCATCAGACCCATCACCAGCGTCAGGCAAATACTGGTCGCTGCGCCGAACGGCCAGTCACGAATGTTCAGGAATTGACTCTTGATCACGTTGCCGATCAGCAAGTTTTTCGCACCGCCCATGAGATCGGCCACGTAAAATAGCCCCATGGCCGGCAGGATCACCAACAGGCAACCGGCGATGATTCCAGGCATGGTCAGTGGCACGATAATACGGATAAAGGTTTGCAGCTTACTGGCGCCGAGATCGCGCGCCGCCTCTAGGCAGGATTTATCCAGCTTTTCAATGCTGGAATACAGCGGCATAACCATGAACGGCAACAGAATATACACCAAGCCAAGCACTACCGCTTCGGAGCTGTACATGATGCGAAACGGTTTATCGATTAGCCCCAGCCACAGGAGGAAATCATTCAGATAACCACGGGTGCTGAGAAACAGTTTCAGGCCATAAATACGGATCAGTGAGTTAGTCCAAAAGGGCACGATAAGCAGAAACAGCAGCAGTGGCCGTATCTTTTGCGGCAAGCGGGCAAGAATAAAGGCAAACGGATAGCCGATCGCCAAGCAGCAAAGGGTAGCGATTGCCGCCATATTCAGCGAGTGCAGCAGCACTTCGGCGTAGAGTGGGTCAAACAGCCGGGTATAATTGTCCAGCGTAAACACCATCTTTACCAGGTTCGCATCATCACGCGTTAAGAAACTGGTCGCGATGATCATCAGGTTCGGCATGAACACGAACAGCACCAGCCAGGCAACCACGCCGGTGATCACCACATTTTGGAAAAGTTTACGCGAGTTTTTCATCGGCCAGTACCACCTCCCAGCTTTCAACCCACGTTACCGCCATCTTCTGGTTAAGTGAGTGGTCCACGTCCGGATCGTCCTCGTTGAAGAACTCACTGACCATCACCATCTTGCCGTTTTCCAGCTCGACTACCGATTCCAGCGTCATCCCTTTGTAATTACGTTCGCGAACGTAGCCAATCAGGCCATCGACCTGTTCGACACCGTTAATCTCTTCTACGCGCAAGTCTTCCGGCCGTAACAGGACTTTTACTTGCTGGCCGACGTCGACGGACAGGGCGGCGTAGATGTCACATTCGCGCCCCTCAACATTGGCACGCACGCGCTGTTCATCGATACGTTGCAGTACCGTGGCATCAAAAATATTGATTTCACCAATGAAACTGGCGACGAACAGATTACGGGGTTCTTCGTATATCTCACGCGGCGTACCGTCTTGTTCAATACGCCCATCGCGCATGACGACGATGCGATCTGACATGGTCAACGCTTCTTCCTGATCGTGCGTGACGAACACGAAAGTGATACCGAGCTTACGCTGCAGCGCTTTCAGTTCGTTTTGCATCTTTTTACGCAGCTTATAGTCCAACGCTGACAGCGACTCATCCAGCAATAGCACTTTAGGCTTATTCACGACCGCACGGGCGATGGCAACGCGCTGTTGCTGGCCACCAGAAAGCTGGCTGGGGCGTCGTTGAGCGAAGGTATCGAGCTGCACCATGCGCAGTGCTTCTTCTACCCGCGGCGTGATTTCAGCCGCGGGTGTTTTTTGCATCCGTAAGCCAAAAGCGACGTTTTCAAACACCGTCATATGAGGAAACAGTGCGTAGCTTTGGAAAACGGTATTAACGTGGCGATGCTCAGCGGGAATCTCGGTGATATCTTGGCCATCAAGCACAATGTTACCGCTATCGACATCTTCCAAGCCGGCGATCAAGCGTAGCACTGTGGTTTTGCCGCAGCCGGAAGGGCCGAGAATCGTAAGAAATTCACCATTATTAATGGTGAGGTCGAGATCGGTGATGATCTCCTTGCCGCCGAATCCTTTGCTTAACGCTTTCAATTCAACGAGTGGTGTCAGAGAGGATGTCTCAGTCATTTATGGTGTCACTCTATCCCGTGGGGTGATGCAGATAGAACCGCCACTGGAAAAGACTGCGAGCCTGCGGGGTTACCCCGTCTTACGAATGAAGCTCAAAACCAGTGGCGCCGCTTGAAATTTTTAGAGCGCGCATGATAGACGCTGTGCGACCGAAATGAAAGCCAACGCGCTGATTATCGCTTTTATAGCGGCATTATGCTGCAGTTTTATGCACTGATTGCCTGAATAAATCATCACAATGCGTAATGATTTTGGTTAATTCTGGTTAAAAATGACCTGTCTCAATATTTGATAGGGATCGCTTGCGCATAATGAAACGCGAAATTCTGAGGGCGAAACCATGGATAAACTACTTGATCGTTTTTTTAATTACGTCACTTACGACACGCAATCTAAAGCAAACGTCAAACATGTGCCGAGCACCGAAGGCCAGTTAAAGCTGGCTCGGGTACTGAAGCAGGAAATGATTGAGCTAGGATTTACACAGGTATCGCTCAGTGAGCATGGTTGTGTGATGGGCACCTTGCCAGCCAATGTGGCTTGGCCGGTGCCAGCGATTGGCTTCATCTCTCATTTGGATACTTCGCCGGATTGCACCGGCAAGCACGCCAATCCGCAGATCGTGGAAAACTATCGCGGTGGCGATATTGCGTTGGGCATGGGCGATGAAGTGTTGTCGCCGGTCATGTTCCCGATCCTGCATCAAATGATGGGGCAAACCCTCATCACGACCGACGGTAAAACGTTGCTCGGTGCGGATGATAAAGCGGGAATTGCCGAAATTCTGACGGCCATGGTCAGGCTGCAACAGAAGAAAATACCGCACGGTGACATCCGCGTGGCCTTCACATCCGATGAAGAAGTGGGCAAAGGTGCGCGCTATTTTGATGTGGAAGCCTTTAACGCTGAGTGGGCCTATACCATCGATGGCGGTGGCGTAGGGGAGTTGGAGTGTGAAAATTTCAACGCGGCATCAGTAACGGTGAAAATTGTTGGCAACAATGTGCACCCGGGCAGCGCTAAAGGCGTGATGGTTAACGCGCTGTCGTTGGCCACGCGTATTCATCAGGCATTACCCGCCGATGAAACACCGGAAAACACTGCCGGTTATCAAGGCTTTTACCACCTGACGAGTATCAAAGGGCAAGTTGAACGAGCGGAAATGCATTATATCCTGCGCGATTTTGAGCGAGAGGGATTTGAAGCACGCAAACGTAAGATGATTGATGTCGCACAGCAAGTAGGAAAAGGGTTACCGCGTGACTGCTACATTGAAGTAAGTATTGAAGACAGTTACTACAATATGCGCGAACAGGTGGCGCAGCATCCCCACGTTATTGCCTTAGCACAACAAGCGATGCGAGATTGTGATATCGAACCGATCTTGAGGCCGATTCGCGGTGGCACCGATGGTGCTCAGCTATCGTTTAAAGGGTTACCATGTCCGAACGTGTTTACCGGAGGCTATAACTTCCATAGTAAACATGAGTTTATTAGCTTGGAAGGAATGGAAAAGGCGGTGTCGGTTATTATGCGCATCGCTGCACTGACAGCAGAGCGTGCCAAAGACTAGCCTGTATTAACTTGACGAGAAGGGTTCTTGTGCCAAGCTCATTTAGGAATATTCCCAAGATGAGGTGGGGTATGAGTACTGAGTATCGCATCAACAGCGAACGTCTGAAACAATTTGTACAGGCTATCTGGCGTCACGCTGGCAGTTCGGTGCGGGAGGCTGAACTGGTGGCAGAACATTTGGTACAGGCAAATATGGCTGGGCATGACTCACATGGTGTAGGTCAAATACCGGGTTATATGGCTTCCATGGGGCAAGGTCAGTTGAAACTTAATGTCCATGCCCGATTGGTCAAGGACGCCGGCACTGTTTTGACGTTGGACGGTGGTAAGGGATTTGGCCAAGTAGTTGCCAGCGAGGCAATGGAGTTGGGTATTGAACGCGCACGACAACTGGGGCTAGCCGCGGTGGCACTGCATAATGCGCACCATATTGGCCGTGTCGGTCATTGGGCCGAGCAGTGCGCTCACGCGGGATTTATTTCCATTCACTTTGCCAATGTGGTGGGGGATGCTAAGGTCGCGCCATTTGGCGGTAGCGATCGCCGCTTTGGCACTAACCCTTTTTGTGTGACTTTCCCTCGCCCCGGTAAAAAGCCATTATTGTTGGATTTTGCAACCAGCGGCATTGCCTTTGGTAAGACGCGTGTTGCGTACAATATGGGGAAGGCGGTTGCGCCGGGCTTTCTTATCGACCAGCAAGGGCAACCTACAACGCAACCCAAGGTGATGCATGAGGCACCATTTGGTTCGCTGTTGGCTTTTGGCGGTCATAAAGGGTATGCGCTGGCGACAATGTGTGAAATTCTTGGTGGCGCACTTTCCGGTGGGCGTACGACGCATCATATTACGAAGAAAGCGGCCAAAGACCCGGCGACATTCAATTGTATGACAACGCTGATCCTTAATCCTGATGCTTTCAATGCGCCACAAATGCAGGAAGAAGCCGAAGCATTTATCGAGTGGTTAAAATGTTCACCGAAAAGCGGTGACGAGCCGATTCAGTTGCCCGGTGAGTGGGAACAGAGTAATCATGATGCGCGGCAGAAGGAGGGAATACCTATTGACGGGAATACTTGGCAACAGATTTGTCATGCTGCGCATTTAGCCGGTATGCCAGTGGCGGAGCTTGAGGAGTATCGCACGTTGATCAATTGACGATAGCGCTTAAACGATATTGCCCCTCTCAGTGATGAGAGGGGCAGCTTATTTAGTCGTTGAAGTACCAATAACCGCTGTTAACCAGTGCGGTCAGCAAGGCGAGGAATGATGGGTCATCCAGTGCATCGCCGAACATTTCAGCATTAACGCTATAGTGTTGGCACAGCGCATCAGCGGCTTGCAGATGCTCAGTATCGATTAACTCACCGTTGGCAAAGCACCGATCGCCAACACGCAGTACGCGCAGGCCACCTAGGCGTTGCAGTGCTTCCCCCTGTTGCAGCAATTCGTAGATATCACCGGCCTGATAAGGCGGCTCCGGTGGCGCAATATCCAGCTCATGGCGCGATTGAGAGGTAAACTCACCGAACCACTGTTGGAAGTGCTCTGGCTGTTGCACCAAACTCAGCATCATCGCGCGCAACGCCTCCACTTCTTGTGGCAGCACGGTGGCAGGGCTATCACGCAGCGTGAGGTCAGGATCGCTGTAACGCAGGCTTCCCAACTCACGTGCCAGCACATAATCGGCAAAACCGCTGACCAACTCGCGACCGTTGGGGGCTCGGAGTCCAACGGAGTAATTCAGTGCGTTTTCCAACGCGTAGCCTTCATGGGGAAAGCCCGGTGGAATGTAGAGAATATCGCCCGGTTCCATTTCTTCGTCGATAATAGCGTCAAAAGGCGGCACCTGGAGCAAGTCTGGGTGCGGGCAATGTTGCTTCATCGGGATTTTTTCGCCCACGCGCCAGCGGCGGCGGCCGGTACCTTGAATAATGAATACGTCGTATTGATCTAAATGTGGCCCTACGCCACCGCCCGGCACCGAGAAGGAAATCATCAGATCATCCATGCGCCAATCGGGAAGCTGACGGAATGGGCGCATTAGCGCACTGGATGGTTCGTGCCAATGGTCTACTGCCTGTACCAATAGCGACCAGTTGTTTTCACCTAGGTGGTCGTAGCTTTCAAATGGCCCGTGCGCAACTTGCCAGTGACCATCCTTATGGCTGACTACGCGGCTGTCCACTTCATTTTCCATCGCCAGCCCAGCGAGCTCATCCGGGGAGATCGGATCGATAAAGTTTTTGAAGCCACGCTTCAGAATCACTGGACGCTTTTGCCAATAGCGTTGTAAAAAGTCGTTCCAGTCCAGATCTAATTGATAATCCATATACTATTCCAGGAGAGAGGAGTGAGCCTGGTAGGGATTATAACGGAAGTCAGGCCTGTTGGGGCGCGGCCTGACTAACAGAATTTACTCGTTGTGGTGAACATCATGCTGGCGGGCGAAGGTGACCATCATGCGCGCCCCGCCGAGTGGACTATCGCTAATGGTAATTTCACCGTCATATTGTTCAATAATTTCTGCTGCGACTGACAAACCAATACCCTGGCCGGGGCGAAGTGTGTCGACACGCTGGCCGCGTTGGAATATCAAACTACGTTTGCTTTCTGGGATCCCGGGGCCATCATCATCAATGACAATAATGAGGTTTTTTTCGGAGTGCAGAGAGGTGATCTCGACAAACTCCAAACAATATTTGCAAGCATTCTCCAGTATGTTCCCCATGACTTCCATAAAGTCGTTTTTTTCGCCCATAAAGGTGATTTCAGGGGAGATATCCAGTGTGATGACCACGCCTTTACGTTGATAAACCTTGTTCAGCGCCACGGTTAGGCTGTCCAATAATGCCGGGACAGAGTGAATTTCACGCGTTAGCACCGTTTGCCCTGAGTTGATACTGGCACGATGCAGGTAATAGCCAATTTGCTGTGAAATTCGACTGATCTGATCGAGCATGATCGGTTCGGCTTCTTCGATCGTCGTTTGCTTACCGGAACGCAGTGAGCGCAGCGTTGTTTGTAGCACGGCCAGTGGTGTCTTCAAACTATGGGTCAGATCGGAGAGTGTGGTTCGATATTTGGTATAACGCTGGCGTTCGTTACGCACCAATATGTTGAGGTTGCGCACCAGTCCGCGCAGTTCGCTGGGCGGATTCTCATCCAACTGTTCGCGTTCGCCATTTTCTAATTCACTGACCTGATTGATCAGCGCTTTAATCGGCCGCAGGCTCCAATAGGCCGCCAGCCACAGTAAAGGCACCACCAACAGCAGGTTGGCTAACAGCACATAGCTAAACCATTCCCAGACGACATCGGAACGTTGCAGCTCCTGCGGGATAGAATCGACCACCACGATAGTCAGCGCCGGCAAACGCGGGGTCGCCGCATATTTATTGACCGCGACCGAGTGCGTTAGCGCATTCTGGTCGGTATCATCGTAATCCTTGAGTTTATTTTGAGCCTGCGGGTTATCGCCGAGCACTTCACTACTGATGCGGGTATCGGTATCAATTTCATAAAAACCCGATTCTTGCAGCCAATCAGGCTGAATCAGCGCCTCAAGCTCCGGCACTTTGCGTTGGCTCCACAACAGCTTACCCTGCTCATCATAAATGAATACCAGCGTCGGCGAATTGATGTCGATGTCGGGCGGTATCGCGATAGTCAGCTGTTTATTCTTCCATTGTGCCAGGCTGAAGAATAAGTTGCTTTCGCCGCGCAGCAAGCTGAAGGCGGTCTTATCAAAGCTGACAATGTAACCCACCACCGCCACGAGGCCGTAAGAGAGTGAGAGTGCCAAGATCACGCCTGCGGTAGCCATTAAAAAGCGCGAGCGCAGTGAGAATGGCTTTTTATCCCTGTTGAACATTATGCTCACTTAGCATCGAAGCGGTAGCCTTGGCCACGTACGGTCGTGATGACATCCTGCGGATATTCAGCCTGCAATTTTTTGCGCAAGCGCCCCATCAGCACATCGATAGTGTGGCTTTCACGCAGTTCTGCATCGGGGTACAGCTGCAACATCAATGAGTCTTTGCTGACCACTTTGCCCGCGTTACGGATTAACGTTTCGATAATGGTGTATTCAAACGCGGTTAGCTTAATGTGTTGTTCGTTAACGCTCAGTTCGCGGCGCGACAGATCAATTTGGAACGGCGGCAGAACGATAACCTGTGACGCTAGCCCACTGTTACGGCGCATCAACGCTTGCATGCGGGCGATCACTTCCTCCAGATGGAACGGCTTGGTGACATAATCGTCGGCACCGGCTTCCAGTACCGCCACTTTATCTTGCCAGCTTTCACGGGCGGTCAGCACCAAGATCGGCAATTTCATCTGGTGGGCACGCCAGCGGCGGATCAGGCTCAGGCCGTCTTCACCAGGGAGGCCAAGATCGACAATCGCAATATCCGGTGCATGTTCTTGCAGAAAGTAATCGGCTTCTTTGGCATCTTCTGCAGCGTCAACTTGATGCCCCATTTCGCGCATTTGCACAGAAAGGTGATGGCGCAGCAAACCATTATCTTCAACAACTAATACTCGCATAGGGCAGACTCCTGATGACTTGCGGGTGAATATCCGTCACCCAAATTATAAAGGTATCACGCAGTTAAGCATGCTTTTTACCGTTTAATTATCTGCAATGGTCGATAAACGTTTGATAAACAATCTCAGTACGGACTTAAACCAACATTAAACGACAGCGGAGTAACCCTAATATGACGCCTGTTGTGGAACAGCATCAAAGGAATGGTCAAAGTGTTCGCGCTGCATCATAGGGCAGTGAACGCAATGGGAGCCACTTTTTTGCTGAAACGAGCGTTGCTCATTATCATTAATGAATGTGGATGATGGTTTTAGTCAGTACATCTTAGCGTAACGACATGGAGACACGATGAACTCAGCAGATAATCGGGTGGTGGTTCGTAGAGTGAGCGGTGGGGATAAATTGCAGTGGGCGGCCTTATGGCAAGGTTATCTGCACTTTTACCGTGCTGATATTCCAGCGGCGATCACGGATGAGACCTTCATCCGCTTAACCTGTGAACAACAGGTTTATGGCTTGGTCGCGGAAGATCAAGACGGAAACTTGTTGGGATTAATGAATTTGATTTTTCATCCCTCGACGTGGAGCCTCGTGGGTTACTGCTATATCGAAGATATTTATGTTTCACCGGCAGCGCGTGGTCAAAATGTGTCAGAGAAATTGTTCGCGCAGGCGTATCAGTTAGCCGAAGAGCGCGAATGCGATCGGGTATATTGGATGACTCAAGAATATAACGCGCCTGCGCGTTCACTGTATGACAAGGTCGGCCAACGAAGTTCGTTTATTGTCTATAAACGTTAATGTGAGTTTGGTCTGGGCGTTTATCTTAATGCCAGAAAAAAGCGTGCGGACGGTTTGGCCGCCAACACGCTGTACTGCACTTGTTGCCTTTCGGTGTGAAGAGGCGTCGTGAGGGAGCATTATCGGGGATTAGTGCGTGGGTGTATCGGCGCTGTTTTTACGAATGGCCCGCACCTGTTCAGCCGTCACCGCTGGCGCATGATTTCCCCAACTGTTGCGCACAAAGGTGGCCAGCTCGGCGATTTGCGCATCACTGAGCCGCCAACCAAAGTCCGGCATGGTCAGGCCGGTGGGGGCCGTGGCGGTCATCGGTGTCCGTGACCCGCGAAGAATAATGCTGAGCAGAGACGATGGGTCGTCACCTAACAATGCCGGGTTAAGCGCCAATTGTGGGAAGGTGTTTTTGTAGCCTTGGCCATCACTGCGGTGGCAGGCGGCGCAGTTATCCACATAGGTTTGTGCACCGGGTTGATTGATGCTGTTTTGCAACAGCGTCTGTACGGTTTGGCGTTCGACGTTGGGCACCGTTTGTTGCGTGTTGGCCGGTAACGCTTTTAGGTAGGTGGCGATCGCCAAGCGGTCGTCATCGCTCAGGTGTTGTGTGCTGTCTTGCACAACGTCAACCATCGAACCGAACGCCGCGAACTTATCGCTGTGGCCGGTTTTCAAGAAACGGGTGATATCTTCTGTACGCCATTTTCCAAGCCCACTCAGCGCATCACCACGCAGATTGGCGGCGTGCCAACCATCGAGCGTGCCGCCGCGTAGATAGTCGCTACTGCTTTGGTCTAACGCTTTTTCCTGAAAGCCAATCCCGCGCGGCGTATGGCACGTTCCGCAGTGGCCCAGCCCTTGAACCAGATAGGCGCCACGGTTCCATTGCGAGCTCTGCCGGGTATCGGCTTTGAATGCGCCATCTTCGCGAAAGGCCATGTCCCATATCGCCAGTGGCCAACGCAGATTCAGCGGCCACGGGATATCGCTGTCTTGGTTGGCGTGGGTGACGGGTTGCACATAGTGGTGGAAATAGAGGTACAGAGCGCGAACATCATCATCACCAATCTTGGCAAAGGACGGGTAGGGCATTGCCGGATACAGCCGTCTGCCGTCTCGCGCGATGCCTTTACGCAGCGCATCGGCAAATTGTTTCTCGCTATACTCCCCAATCCCGGTACGCTTGTCTGGAGTAATGTTGGTGGAGTAAATCGCCCCAATTGGCGTATTCATTTTCAAGCCGCCAGCAAACGGCAATCCCCCAGGGGCGGTATGACAGGCGACGCAGTCACCAACGCGCGCCAGATACTCGCCGTAAGCAACCTGCTGCGCCACGGGATCTTGCGCAGCTTGAACGTTATCCCCCAGTGCCATTATGGCTAACAGTGAAATGATTAATCCTTTCATATCGTTCTCCTTCTGCCGTTAAGCGTGCACCAGTGGGCCGGGATTTTTCAGGTACTGTGAACGGATCGCCTCGGCAGCATAGTAGGCCAGTGCGCCGACAATACCGGTGGGGTTATAAGCCAAATTCTGTGGGAAAGCGCAGGCACCGGTGACAAACACATTCGGTACATCCCAGCATTGCAGGTACTTGTTGACGACGCTGTTCTGCGGTGAATCGCCAGTGATTGCGCCGCCGGTAGTATGTGTGGATTGGTAGGGGCGAACATCGTAGTGCGAATGGCTGTTCATCACGGAAATTGCCATTTGTTTCGGGCTCATCACCCTAGCGATATCCGCCATTTGTTGGGTGATGTGCTGGGTCATCTTGATCTCGTTGGATTTCCAATCGAAAGTCATGCGCAGCAGCGGCAGGCCGTAGGCATCTTTATAGGTCGGATCGAGATCCAGATAGCAGTCACGGTAAGGCATCACCGAACCTTCGGAACCGATGCTCATTGTGTGCTGATAGTTATCTTTGATGCCTTGCTTCCAGCCGCTTCCCCAACGTGGCGTGCCCGGCGGCAAAGCCATTTGTTGAATCGGACGTCCCCCGGTACAAGTGGCAGAAATATACGCGCCGCCGATGAAACCGAGCGCGCTATGATCGAAATTTTCACTGTTAAAATCATCGATTACGGTACCCGCAGCCCCGGCACCGATAAATGGATTGAACCAGGTATCCTTATCGTAAAACAGTGAAATCCCGCTGTTCATTTGGTAGGCGTAGTTCTTACCGACCACACCGTCACCGGTTACCGGATCGTAAGGTTTCCCAATGCCGGATAGCAGCAACAAGCGCACATTGTGCAGTTGGAAGGCGCTAAGGATCACCAGATCGGCCGGCTGTTCTACCTGTTGTCCATGGGCATCGATATAGGTGACTCCCGTGGCTTTTTTGCCACTGCTGTCCAGATTAACGTTGATCACTTGTGATTGAGTGCGCAGCGTGAAGTTTTTGCGCTTCATTAATACCGGCAAGATGGTGGTTTGCGGCGAGGCTTTGGCATACATAAAGCAGCCAAAGCGTTCGCAATAGCCGCAGTAGTTGCATGGCCCCATTTGCACGCCGTAGGGATTGGTATAGGGTTGTGAGCAGTTCGCGGCTGGAATGCTGAAAGGGTGATAACCCAGTTCTTCTGCCGCCTGACCAAATAGTTTGCCAGAATACAGCGTTTTTAGTGGTGGGGTGGGGTAATCGCTGTTGCGAGGGCCCTCAAACGGGTTTCCCCCTTTGATGATCTTGCCTTGCAGATTACCGGCTTTACCGGCCGTACCGCACACTTTTTCAAACTTTTCGAAATACGGCTCTAGCTCGCTGTAGCTGACCGGATAATCCTGTAACGTCATGCCTTCCGGTATCCATTGATTGCCGTATTTTTCGGTTACCGTACTGTGTAACTTGAGGTCTGCGGGTAAGGCACGCCAAAGCATACCGTTCCAGTGGACACCGGCACCGCCGACGCCATTGCCGGGTAAAAATGAGCCCAATTGGCGATAGGGCACGGCAAAATCGGCTGGCGTGTGGCGAACGGTTACCGTTTCATGGGCGATTTCCTGCATCAGTTTCAGGCGAATGCCGTAGGTGAGTTCATCAGCAATGCGCGGATAGGCGAAGTCAGGATAGGTATCACGCTGTTCACCGCGCTCCAGCGCTAACACCTCAAGACCGGTTTCGCTCAACTCCATGCCCATGATGGCGCCGGTCCAGCCGAAACCCACGATCACCACGTCTACCGGTGGCTTTTTAATTGCGCTCATTTTATGCATTCCTTTTGCTCGAGATACTGACAGGCCCTAATGGATAAGGTTGGTTCAGGTGATCAACCCAATCGGTATAGTCTGCGCGTGCGCCCGGGAAACCGATCAACCGCCATGAAGCCAGCGTTTGATTACCGCCATGGATCGGGTCTGCCAGATAGCCTTCTTGAGTATTCAGCAGCAGTTGGGAAAAAAATGCTTGGCCGGGCAGCGTATCGCTGTCTATTTCTCCTTTTTCTAACGCGCTGAGCAGCTGTTCTTGCTGTTGATGTGACAGTTCCGCGAAGATTTTTTGAAACCGCTGGTGACAGTAAGCATTAACCGCACGTATACCGTTGCGATAGGTTTCGCGCGGCGTCAATTTGGATTGATAACCCAACTCTGGTGCGGCAGCCACAAACGGCGGATGCATATACCACAATCCCCCTTGGCCGTAGGAGGAGGCCATCTGCTTATCGATAAAGATCGGCACGCCCTGTTCGATGGCTCCAGGGCCATGACTGTCGCTCGGGATCAACCGATCACAGGCAGCCAAGAGAAAACGCCACTCCTCAAGATTAAAATAGGTCGGTATATAATGGGGGGAAACGCCAGCCGCCGGTGCTGCATCGGCGGTGAGCACTGCCATGCCACTGCTACCGGCCACAGCCAACGGAATTAACGCTAAGGTTTTTTTCAAAAAATCACGCCGGGGCGGCGTTGGAGGTTGTTGTTGAGACATCATTCCACCTTGAACATGTTTCACGAAAGTGCCCACGCGGCAAAGGGTACGCGCGCTACCGCTATCCGGCGGCCGTTAACGGGCGAGGAAGGTCGGATAGGCCATATCAATAATTAATTAGCAAGCTACTGGTATGGTGATCGTAGTGTAGGAGCAGGATGATGTGATGAACAATAAATGAGCTGTTTCAAAACATTTTATTTACAATGCGATTGATCAAGATCAACTAATTAACATTGTCGATCAGCCTGCGTGATATGTCGTGGATGGAACAGCGATAAAAAATGCCGGTTATGTACGTAACCGGCATTAAGCGTGAGGATGGCTGGATTGACTCAGCGAAAACTTACTTCAGTTCGTTAACCATGGTGGTGGCGCGGCCAATATAATTGGCTGGCGTCATAGCCTTCAGACGGGTTTTCTCTTCTTCCGGCAGTGCCAGGCTGTCGATGAACGCCTGCATACCGGTCGCGTCCACGCGTTTACCGCGCGTCAGCTCTTTCAGCTTTTCGTAAGGTTTTTCAATGCCGTAACGGCGCATCACGGTTTGGATCGGTTCCGCCAGTACTTCCCAGTTATGATCCAGTTCGTCCAGCAGGTGTGCCTGATTGACTTCCAGCTTGCTGATGCCTTTCAGAGTTGATTGATAGGCGATCAGCGCATAGCCCAGGCCAACCCCCAAGTTACGCAGCACGGTTGAGTCAGTCAGGTCGCGCTGCCAGCGTGAGACGGGCAGTTTGCTCGCCAGATGGCTCATCATCGCGTTAGCCAGACCCAGGTTGCCTTCGGAGTTTTCGAAGTCGATCGGATTAACTTTATGCGGCATGGTGGAAGAACCGATTTCGCCGGCAATGGTTTTTTGCTTGAAGTGATTCAGCGCAATGTAGCCCCAAATGTCACGGTCGAAGTCGATCAGAATGGTATTGAAACGCGCGATGCAGTCGAACAGTTCGGCGATGTAGTCATGCGGCTCGATTTGCGTCGTGTAAGGGTTCCACTGGATACCCAATGAGGTAACGAACTCTTCGCTGAAACGGTGCCAGTCGACTTCGGGATAAGCAACAATGTGCGCATTGTAGTTACCGACGGCGCCGTTGATTTTACCGAGGATTTCCACCTGTTCCAGTTGACGGAACTGGCGATCCATGCGGTAAGCCACGTTGGCTAATTCTTTACCGACGGTGGACGGCGTGGCGGGTTGGCCATGTGTCCGTGACAACAGGGGAATATCGCGGTAGTCCAGCGCCAGTCCCTTGATAGCATCAATGATATTACGCCAGAACGGCAGCACTACGTCCTGACGCGCGGTATGCAACATCAGGGCGTGCGACAGGTTATTAATGTCTTCCGAAGTACAGGCGAAGTGAATGAACTCGGAAACCGCATGCAGGGCAGGTACCGTTGCCACTTTTTCCTTCAGGAAATACTCTACGGCTTTGACGTCGTGGTTAGTGGTGCGCTCGATAGTCTTGATGCGCTGGGCGTCTTCTTCGCTGAATTCTGCGACGATCTTATCGAGGTAAGCGTTTGCGTCTGCATCAAAAGCGGGAACTTCCTTGATTTCTGCGCAGGCTGCCAGTTTTTGCAGCCAACGTACTTCAACCTGTACGCGGAATTTCAGCAAACCGAATTCGCTGAAAATAGGGCGCAGTGCGCTGACTTTATCACCGTAGCGTCCGTCAACGGGGGAAACGGCGGTCAGTGAGGATAATTCCATCGGTAGCAACTCCTGGGATCGATTAACAATGAGCAACGATATTTTGCGCCTGTTTAAACAGACGATTACGGGAAAACATTAATTGCAGACGGCTGCCGCCGACCTGCTGCCACAGCACGGCGGCACGAATGCCTGCCAGCAGCGTGGCACGAACCTTGGCCTGAACCTGTGGGTTTTGCAAAATAGCCGGTGAGCCGGTGACCTGAATGCGTGGCCCTAGGGGGCTTACGACATCGACATAGATTCCGGCTAATGCGCTGACAATGGTTTCGGATTCTAAATCAAAATGTGCCAGTTGGCGCTCCAACTGATCTAAACGTTCACCCAACGTATTCATTGCCTGTTTGTTGGCATTGAGCTTACGCTCCAACACCATCAGGCTGATGGTGTAACGGGTCAGTTCGGCTCCGGCGCCTTTATTGTTGGCGTTCAGTACGCCCATCAGTGTTTCAAGGCCGACTTTTAACTTTCGTTCTTCGCCACCAAACACTGCCAAAGTAGAGGACGGATTCATTTGCAACAGGCTGTTCAGCGAAGTGTGCAATGCTTCGCGATCGCATTGGCCTTCGTGTGCCAATTGCTGAACCAAACGCGCGGCCTGGCTGATTCCAGCCATCGCCAACGTGATGTCATAATAATTCTTCGCCACGATTACTCCTGTAAACGCTGGTCACGCTGCAGAGTTTACGATAAAAAGTTGTGTACCTGAGGAACGGTATTCGTGTTCAGTAAAATGGTTGCTGACCGCTCTCTTCGGTAACAACGATGACCACGAAAGTTACAAATCATGCCACAAAACCCCGGGTAAACCCAGTGCGGATACACCCGGTGAATGTGTATACAGCCCACAATGGGCTGAGCCGTGATTCAGTGCTGTTCGCTGGCTGTAAATATCTCGGCGTTATGCATCACTCAGTGGCAGGCGCTGTTCAATGATACCGCCACCGAGACAAATCTCACCTAAATAGAATACCGCAGACTGACCCGGCGTGACCGCCGCAACCGGCTCGTCAAAGCGAACTTCGATCCGTTCTGCATCGATAGGCGTGATGGTGCAAGGTAAATCCTGCTGGCGATAACGGGTTTTCACCGTGCAGCGTAGCGTTTCGGTTAACGGCTGGCGATCAACCCAGTGCAACTGCTGGGCAATCAAACCCACAGACATCAGACGCGGGTGGTCGTGGCCTTGTGCGACGATCAGCACATTATTGGCGACATCTTTATCTACCACGTACCATGGATCTTCTCCGCTGTCCTTCATCCCACCAATACCCAGCCCTTTACGTTGGCCGAGGGTGTGATACATCAAGCCTTGATGTTCGCCAACGGTTTGGCCGTCAACGGTCACGATTGGGCCCGGCTGTGCTGGCAGATAACGACCGAGGAAATCACGGAATTTGCGCTCGCCGATAAAACAGATGCCGGTAGAGTCTTTCTTCTTGGCCGTAACCAGCTCAAGCTGTTCCGCGATACGGCGGACTTCGGGCTTTTCCAGCTCGCCTACCGGGAACAAACTTTGTGCTACCTGCTCGTGGCTTAGGGTGTACAGGAAATAGCTTTGATCTTTATTGCCATCGACACCGCGTAGCAGACGGCTCTTGCCATCGACATCTTGACGGCGCACGTAGTGGCCGGTCGCGATAAAATCCGCCCCCAGATCTTCGGCGGCGAACTCCAGGAATGCTTTGAATTTGATCTCTTTATTGCACAGGATATCTGGGTTCGGCGTGCGACCTGCCTTATATTCTTCCAGGAACAGTTCGAATACGTTATCCCAGTATTCGGCCGCAAAGTTGACCGTATGCAGCTCAATACCGAGTTTGTCACAAACCGCTTGTGCATCGGCCAGATCGGTCGCGGCGGAGCAGTACTCTTCGTCATCGTCTTCTTCCCAGTTCTTCATGAACAGCCCAGCGACCTGATAGCCCTGTTGCTGTAACAGATAGGCTGTAACGGAAGAGTCGACGCCGCCGGACATACCGACGATTACTTTTTTCTGGCTGTTGTCTGACATGGGATTCTCACGAGCTTTGAACACGAATCGTGCTGGTAAAAAAACAAGCGCAGGATTTTACCACGATGGTTGCGCTGGCGCACGGCACATTATTGTGCGTTAGAACGGCCAGTTAAAACTGCCCAACAATGAAAGCGGGTAACGTTCCGGTTGCTGATAACAACGCAGGCTCTCTGCGACCAACGGAGAGCGCAGGTTGGAGGCCTGCAAAATTTGTTCGGCGCTCAGCCACAAACAGCGATCGATATCACTGTCCTGCGGCGCGGTGGGCAGCATGTTGTCCAACTCAATGACGAAACAAAAACGCAGGAATGGCGTGTTGTCTGGCGCGATCCATTGGTGCAACTTTAGGAATGCCTGCGGCTGGGCACGAATACCGGTTTCCTCCCACAGTTCGCGCTCGGCGGCCTGAATCAACGTTTCGTTGGCCTCCAGATGGCCCGCGGGTTGATTCCACAGCACCTTATTGTTGACCGTTTCTTCAACGATCAGAAATTTATCGGCGGCATGTACCACGCAGGCAACGGTGACGTGCGGTTTGAACATGGTGGCTCCTTACAGTCAGTTGACGGATCTCAGGCCGTGTTATAGCGAATCCACGCTTTTCCATTCACCAGGCTTTAGTTCGCCTAATGAAAGATTGCCCATACTGTAGCGAATCAGACGCAGGGTCGGAAAGCCAATATGCGCCGTCATACGCCGGACCTGACGATTCCGCCCTTCATACAGGGTGATTTTGAGCCAGCATGTCGGGATGGTTTTACGTTCGCGGATCGGAGGATTACGCGGCCATAACCAAGCGGGCTCATCGATTCGCTCGACGCCTGCGGGGAGTGTGAGGCCATCCTTCAGCGTGACACCGGCGCGCAGGGGAGCCAGATCGCTCTCCTGCGGTATGCCCTCAACCTGTACATAATAGACTTTACCGGTGCGCTTGCCGGGTTGTGTGAGTTGCGCTTGTAGTTTGCCATCGTTGGTCAGCACCAATAAACCTTCGCTATCGCGATCCAAACGGCCAGCAGCATAAACATCATTAAACGGGATAAACGCTTTCAGCGTGGCGCGTCCTGCTTCGTCAGTAAACTGAGGTAGCACATCGAACGGTTTGTTGAATAACACTACCCGGCGCGGCCCCTGTGCTAAAGCCGGTTTGGCGGCCTTTGGCTTGCTGAATCGTTTAACGTTGTGATTTTTAACAGAGAATTTTTTCATAACAGTTGAGATTACGGATGATAGGCGCATTATAACTGAATCCGTTTCGGATTGGCGCGGACTGAATATTCGAGTAGTATCTACACGCATCTTACAAAGCATTAACAAAAATTGCGCTTGAAGGAGAGGTTGATGGAAAGCAAAGTAGTTGTTCCGGCAGAAGGTAAAAAAATTACGGTCGATGCCCAGGGTAAACTGGTTGTTCCGCATAACCCGATCATTCCGTTCATCGAAGGCGACGGCATTGGCGTTGACGTTACCCCTGCTATGATTAACGTGGTTGATGCCGCAGTGCAAAAAGCCTACCACGGTGAACGCAAAATCTCCTGGATGGAAATCTACACCGGTGAAAAATCGACTCACGTTTACGGGCAAGACGTGTGGTTGCCAGAAGAAACGCTGGATCTGATCCGCGACTATCGCGTTGCTATCAAAGGCCCACTGACCACGCCGGTTGGCGGCGGTATTCGTTCCCTGAACGTGGCTCTGCGCCAACAGCTTGATCTGTATGTTTGTCTGCGCCCGGTGCGCTACTACCAGGGCACCCCGAGCCCGGTTAAACACCCTGAACTGACTGACATGGTGATCTTCCGCGAAAACGCCGAAGACATTTACGCCGGTATTGAATGGAAAGCCGGTTCTGCTGAAGCAGATAAAGTGATTAAATTCCTGCGTGACGAAATGGGCGTGAAGAAAATTCGCTTCCCAGAACAGTGTGGTATCGGCGTGAAGCCATGTTCTGAAGAAGGCACTAAGCGTTTGGTGCGCGCGGCGATCGAGTATGCGATCACCAACGATCGTGATTCGGTAACGCTGGTTCACAAAGGCAACATCATGAAGTTCACCGAAGGTGCCTTCAAAGATTGGGGCTACGAACTGGCGCGTGAAGAGTTCGGCGGTGAACTGATTGACGGCGGCCCATGGCTGAAAATCAAGAACCCGAACACTGGCAAAGAGATTGTGGTGAAAGACGTGATTGCCGATGCCTTCCTGCAACAAATCCTGCTGCGTCCGGCTGAATACGACGTTATCGCCTGTATGAACCTGAACGGTGACTACATTTCTGATGCGCTGGCGGCACAGGTTGGTGGCATTGGTATTGCTCCTGGCGCTAACATCGGTGACGAATGCGCACTGTTTGAAGCGACGCACGGCACAGCACCGAAATACGCGGGCCAAGATAAAGTGAACCCTGGTTCAGTGATCCTGTCTGCGGAAATGATGCTGCGTCACATGGGCTGGTTCGAAGCGGCTGACCTGATTGTTAAGGGCATGGAAGGCGCCATTGCTGCCAAGACCGTGACCTACGATTTCGAGCGTTTGATGGAAGGCGCTAAGTTGCTGAAATGCTCAGAGTTTGGCGACGCCATCGTTAAACACATGTAAGCGTGTTTAAGCGTTAGATGATAACGGGAGCTTATGGCTCCCGTTTTTTATTGTCAGCCCTAAACCACCTCCTTGGTAGGCAGATTTTTACTATTCAACTTGCAAGCTTTATCAAAACTCGGTCATTTTGGTACTTACTACACTTATAACCATATAAAGCAAAGCTGGCAGTATTGAGCAAGAGGCGAACATGTGAGAGTCTGGGCTATGTATGAAAGTTAATGATGATAAAGGTTTCCGGTCTTAATCCAGATGATAAAGTAGATATCATTTGTGTGACCGGGTTTATAGTTAATTACGTACTACCCGGTACATGAAGTATTATAGCTTGATTTTGCAGCAGATTATTTAAGATAAAGTGAGTCTTTTAAGCATACTGAATGGTATTCTGGTCGGTTTCTTTTTAATCAAATCTACAAGAACCAATAAAACATCACACTGATTAATTATGTTTCCGTTTTGGTCGCTAATGGACTGTGCTATTCTCAAACTTATTTTCCCTTTTTCAAAAATATATGTATTTATACAAATAAGATCATCAAGAAAAGCAGGGGATAGATATTCGATACCAATTGTTCTGACAACAAAAGCACAGTTCATGTCAGCTAGTTCTTTGCATATTATACCTTGCGAGCGAAAAAACTCAGTTCTTGCTCGGTCATAAAAATTGACATAGGCCGCATGGAATACAACGCCTCCAGCATCTGTATCACCGTAGTAAACCCGAATAGTTGAACGCATAAGAAAACCCCCTTAATTGTTAATTTTTTAGAGTGCATTCAAAGTTAATATTTAATACTTTGAGGCTTCTTAGAACTAGATTTTCAGTTTGCCAAACTTCGGGCGAATTGAGAGTGAAAACGGGGAATCTATCAAAAAAAACGTTACATAAAATTTCGGTTTGTCTGATGGCTAGTTGTTGTCCTAGGCAATTATGTAGTCCGGTACTAAAACCGATGTGTTTAGTTACATTATTACGATCCATATCAAATTGGTCTGCATAAAGAAAAACATCCTCATCCCGGTTAGCGGACCCTAAACAAAGGAGGAGTATATCGCCCATTGCAATTTCTTTATCATCAAGCCAGAAAGAATGAGTGGCCACTCTTCTGGTTAGTTGTACTGGAGAGTGTAAGCGCATGATTTCATTTATAGCTTGCTTAAATCTTTGCGGTTCCCTGCGTAGTCGATGTTGTGAACATCTATCATTGGCTAACTCCAGAAAAAGACTACCTGTTAGCGATTCGTTAGTTTCGCTAATGGCAACAAGTATGTTAATAACATCTGCAAAGATATTTTTTTCAACTTCATTATGATCCTCGTCATAACCACTTAAAATTGCTCTGTAAAATAGAGAGTTTTTTAATTGCTTTCCTTCTTGGAGCATCGCGTCACACATTAATGAAATACGATGTAGGGACTCTATGCCATCGTTAAAATCTTTGATAGAGAGAATGCCCGGAGATTCAAGTAAAGGACGTATTTTCTTTTGGGCTTCTACAAAAATTTTTTTCTGTTCATTACTGAGATTTAACCAGCGGGAAAAAATTCTTTGCCATAATTTAGTTGCAATCTCACTCATTACTTCAATGTTTCTTCGCCCTAGAATATTGGTCAAAACATCCATAACTTCCTCTTCAATTATCTCTTCAAGTTCCTTCATGAACGGTCCGGTCACAAGAGGTATTAATCCTTTTTTATGTACTCGGTGAAATTGACCCTCCTGCAGGAGAAGGATATTATTTAGCATAATCAATACTTTTTCAGGTAATAATATTTCCCTATCTCGGATTATTTTTTTGTAAGAATCCAACAAGTTTATTGATTTAATATCTTTATCCATCAATAGAGTTCTTACATGCTTATACTTTGTTATCAACCAGTTACCGCCAACTTTAATAATTGGATCATCTATCCTTAACTGTTTGTAAATGTCATAGGGATTATTTTGGAATTTTTTAGAGCGTGGGTTAAACCTTACTTTTCTAGGCATAAATAACCTCTCTGATTGAGTTGGTAGGTAAGAATTAAAATGATAGAGCTTGATTTTTCTGACAAATTTACAGTAACTGTTAGGTGGTTTTTTCCTTCGGGGAAATTTTTCTTAAAGCCAAAATTCATGCAGAGTAAGTTAATTTTTAGTACATCTCTAATCATCTTGCAATATCACAACCTGTCGTAGAAATAGGCTGGGATAAAATAAAACTCATCCTAGAGCTACATTTTTGCATTCCTCAAGCCATTAAAGTTTATATTATTTTTCTTTTCCCACTGTTCTCAATTGGTTATGTTACATCTAGAACTATCGATCCTTAGCATTCCTTTGGCTTGAAATTAAAATGTATCATAATGTTTACAAACTGCATGAAATCATGTGCATGATCTATCAGGTTAATCTACTTAGTTTAATATATTTTCTTACCAACATTGTTACTTTCAAAATGCCAACTAGTATTTATATGTTCCAAGAATTTTTTAAATAAAATCTTAATGTCTGAGAGGGGAATACATGCTACATACAGTGCTGGATCATTTCATTCGTCAGGTTGCGCTATCAGGAAATAGAACTGCAATTAATTACAATGGTTACTATTTGACATATAAACAATTAGATGAAGCTAGCAATAAACTCTGTAATGTATTACATCAAAAGGGAATCGTTCCAGGTGACAACGTTCCCATCGTGTCTCTCAGGACACCGGAATTTATTATTGGTTTGCTTGCTATTTGTAAGCTTGGTGCTACTTATACGCCAATTGATGCTAATTATCCTGAAAAAAGAATTCAGGACATCGCTGAGCAGAGTAATTCCAGTGTGATAGTGGTCAGTAACTCTTCGATTATTATAACTTTCAACGATAAAATAACTGACATTGTCTCAATTGAAGACCTGCCCCACGATACACCAACAACATACGATCAATCTGAGTCCGATGACCAAAGGATTGCTTATATAATCTTTACATCTGGTACCACTGGATCACCTAAAGGGGTTGAGATTTCGCATGCAGCCTTAAATAATCTTATTGTCTGGTACAACGAAAGATTTAACTTGGATAATCAGTGTCGTTCATCGCTGATCGCCGGCATTGGATTTGATGTTGCACAATGGGAGATTTGGTCTGCATTAACTAGTGGTTCAACATTGTACCTTCCGCACGAGGAAATACGTTTGCAACCAGAGGATTTATTGAGATTTTTGGACCATAATGAAATCACCCATGTATTTGTACCCACAGTTCTCGTCCCTGAAATGGTCAGTTTGCCACAGCCTAAAAATTTAAAACTACGCTACATGTTTACAGCCGGTGAAAAACTTCCGCCAGTAAATTTTATGAATTTGAGTTATGATCTGGTTGATTTCTATGGTCCAACTGAAGCTACCATTTTTGTTACATATAATAAAGTGGAGAGTGCCCATTTAGGGGGGGCGGCAAGTATTGGCTATCCTATAGCTGACACGGAAATTTTTATTCTTGATGAACAGTTACATCCAATACTAAACCATGATCCAGGGGAGTTATTTATAAGCGGAACCTGTCTTGCTAAAGGTTATTTAAATAACCCAACAATGACCGACGAGAAGTTTGTGACCCCGGAACACTTTGCGGGTAAACGTCTATATCGTAGTGGCGATCTGGCATGTTGGCTCCCTGATGGTCGCATTCAGTATTTGGGTAGAACAGATCAGCAAATCAAAATTCGAGGCAATCGCGTAGAGTTAGCCGAGATTGAAAACGTTATTATGCAGGTCCCAGAAGTTAAAAAGGCAGTAGCAGTAATAAGTCAAAATGAAAACCTTGCTGAAAAGAAAATTATCGTTTTTTTATTGGCATTTTCACCTGATACTCAACCAACCAACCGTGTCAGAGCCCATATGAAAAAGATACTCCCATCCTATTTTATGCCTGCGGATTTTCAGTGGTTAAACAATCTACCGCTTAATCCTAATGGAAAAATCGACAAGGTCTCATTGCTGAAAAATTATCAACCGACCGCCAATGATCCTCATTTGAAATTGGAAAAAAAATATGAACCCATCGCTGCTATATGGCGAGAATTGCTCGGAACCAAGCAAATTTCGCCCACTGATAATTTTTTCGACATTGGTGGGCATTCACTTTTGGCTGCTCAGTTAGCTTCACTACTTGGGAAAAAGATGGGTGTAAAAGTCTACGCGCGAGATATTTATGAATACCCAACTTTACACGCCCAAGAACAGGCTATGGAGGAACGGGTAGGGCATACCCCCCCTGTTTTAGACAGTGAACCATTCAGCCGATTGCAGGATGATGTATATCTTCCTGCGGATGTACGTATTGATCCCAACTTTGATCCGCACCAGATAACTGAACCGCGGAATATTCTTTTGACTGGAGCTACCGGTTTTGTAGGTTCCCACTTATTAGCCGAATTACTGGTGACGACGAATGCACATATTTTTTGCTTGGCGCGAGAGAAAATGCAGGAGAGCGCGGAACAGCGACTTGATCGTGTGCTTAACCGTTACCAAATTACTCTCAGTGCTGAGCAGCGAGAACGAGTACATGTGATAAAAGGAGATATTGCTGAACATAATTTTGGTTTGACAACTGAGATGTATGATTCATTGTGCTATAAGACTGATATTATTTATCATTCAGCGAGCTCGGTAAACTTTATACAGCCTTACTCCTATATGAAGCGCGATAATGTTCAAGGATTGAGAGAAGTAATCCGTCTGGCGACAATAAATCACACTAAGCCGGTAATCTTACTTTCCACTATTGCAGTATACAGTTGGGGGCACCGCCACACTGGCAAAAAGATTATGCTGGAAAATGATGATATAGATCAGAACCTACCAGCGGTAGTTAATGATATGGGCTATGTCCGCAGCAAGTGGGTTATGGAGAAGATTGCAGACTTGGCGGCTAGTCAGGGTCTGCCGCTTATGACTTTCAGATTAGGTTATGCAACCTATCACAGCCAGACAGGTACAAGTGCAGATTATCAATGGTGGGGGCGTTTGGTAAAAACATGTCTGTAGTGGTCAACAAAAACTAGCCACGGTTTTAGAGTTTTTCCAGAACAATCTTTCTGATTCATTCGGCGTCAAACCACCATTATATTGATGG
>NZ_JBNNGK010000026.1:0-28803 GCF_050268245.1 Serratia sp. NPDC078593
GATTTTTTCTCTTTCTTCCCGGCCGCTTTGTGAAGTGAATCACTTGCGCCGTGTCGATGGAGGCGCATTATAGGGAGTTCTCAGTAAGCCGCAACAGGTATTTTCAACAAAAACGTTCGTTTGCTGCATTCCACAGCAAAACCCGGCTTTATACCTTGTTTTGCACAAACTTATCCACAGAACGCATTTGGGCGGAAAATTCACGAGCGTCACGCAAACGTTTTCGCTACAATTCTCGACGATGAAACGGTCCCCTTTCCAGGGGCGCTATCTGAATCTGCTCCTGTCTTTCTCTCTATAAAGACTTAAAAGGTCGAGATTCACGTAACGCTCTTACTACTGCGACTAAAAAGCCAAGGGATAAAACCATGCAACAACCTCGTCCAATTCGCCGGGCGCTGCTCAGCGTTTCTGACAAAGCCGGTATCGTTGAATTCGCCAGCGCGCTCTCCAGCCGTGGTGTTGAACTCCTCTCCACCGGTGGCACCGCACGTTTGCTCGCTGATGCTGGGCTGACTGTTACCGAAGTTTCCGACTACACCGGCTTCCCGGAAATGATGGACGGACGAGTCAAGACCCTGCACCCTAAAGTACACGGCGGCATTCTAGGCCGTCGCGGTCAGGACGATGACATCATGGGTCAACACGCCATCCAACCTATCGACATGGTCGTCGTTAATCTTTATCCGTTTGCTGAAACCGTAGCGCGACCAGATTGCTCACTGGAAGATGCGGTGGAAAACATTGATATCGGCGGCCCAACCATGGTGCGTTCGGCAGCCAAGAACCACAAAGATGTTGCCATTGTGGTCAAGAGCAGTGACTACGCTTCTATTATTACCGAGATGGATAACAACGCTGGCTCGCTGCTGTTCGCTACCCGTTTTGATCTGGCCATCAAGGCCTTTGAGCATACCGCTTCTTACGACAGCATGATCGCCAACTATTTTGGTACGCAAGTACCGGCTTATCACGGTGATACCGGGCAGCCGGCCGGCCGTTTCCCACGTACGTTGAATCTGAACTACGTGAAAAAGCAGGATATGCGTTACGGCGAAAACAGCCACCAGCAAGCAGCCTTCTATATAGAAGAGAATGTGCAGGAATCTTCCGTGGCAACCGCAACGCAATTGCAGGGCAAGGCGCTGTCCTATAACAATATCGCTGATACCGATGCTGCACTGGAATGCGTAAAGGAATTCGACCAGCCGGCCTGCGTTATCGTCAAACATGCCAACCCGTGCGGTGTGGCGATCGGTGAGGATATTCTGGCGGCGTATGAGCGCGCTTACAAAACCGATCCAACCTCAGCATTCGGGGGCATCATTGCCTTTAACCGAGAACTGGACGCAGCAACCGCCCAAGCCATCATCAGCCGTCAATTCGTCGAGGTGATTATCGCACCAGGCATCAGCGAAGAAGCTCGAACCTTGGTCGCAGCCAAACAAAATGTACGGGTGTTAGCTTGTGGACAATGGCAACAGCGTGTCGCCGGGCTCGATTTCAAGCGCGTAAATGGGGGATTATTGGTCCAGGATCGCGATCTAGGAATGGTGACCGAAGGCGATTTGCGTGTCGTTACCGAACGACAACCCACAGAACAAGAACTTCAGGACGCACTGTTTTGCTGGAAGGTAGCGAAGTTTGTTAAATCCAACGCTATCGTTTATGCGCGCGATAATATGACTATCGGCATCGGCGCAGGTCAGATGAGCCGCGTATATTCGGCGAAAATCGCCGGTATTAAAGCCGCAGATGAAGGGCTAGAAGTAAAAGGTTCGGCCATGGCGTCAGACGCTTTCTTCCCATTCCGTGACGGTATCGACGCAGCAGCAGCCGTAGGCATTACCTGCGTCATTCAGCCTGGCGGCTCTATTCGTGACGACGAAGTGATCGCCGCAGCTAATGAACACGGTATTGCGATGATCTTCACTGACATGCGTCACTTCCGCCACTGATTCCTTTTTGTTTGCGTGCGCATAAATGCGCACGCCGTTTGTGGAGCACCTGATGAATATTTTAATTATCGGTAACGGTGGGCGTGAACATGCGCTAGCCTGGAAAGCCGCACAGTCACCGCTGGCTGATAACGTGTATGTTGCACCAGGCAATGCCGGCACCGCATTGGAAAGTAACTTGGAAAACGTGGCGATTTCCGCCACTGATATTCCAGGATTGCTCGCTTTTGCGCAAAGCCACAATATCGATCTGACCATTGTTGGCCCCGAAGCGCCGCTCGTGATTGGCGTGGTAGATGCATTCCAGGCCGCTGGTTTGAAAATTTTCGGCCCTTCACAAGCTGCAGCACAGTTAGAAGGTTCCAAAGCATTCACCAAAGATTTTCTGGCACGACACGCTATCCCAAGCGCGGAGTACCAAAACTTTACCGACGTGGAAGCAGCGCTGGCTTACGTGCGCAGTAAAGGTGCACCTATCGTCATTAAAGCGGATGGCTTGGCAGCAGGTAAAGGCGTGATTGTCGCCATGACATTGCAGGAAGCCGAAGAAGCCGTTCAGGACATGCTGGCAGGTAATGCCTTTGGCGATGCAGGCCACCGCATTGTCGTCGAAGAATTCCTTGAGGGTGAGGAAGCCAGTTTCATCGTCATGGTTGATGGCACAAATGTCGTGCCAATGGCCACCAGCCAAGATCACAAACGTGTCGGCGACGGTGACAGTGGCCCCAATACCGGCGGCATGGGCGCTTACTCACCGGCACCGGTGGTAACCGATGACATTCACCAGCGCATTATGGATCAGGTTATCTGGCCGACAGTGCGCGGCATGGCAGAAGAAGGTCATACTTACATCGGCTTCCTATATGCAGGCCTAATGATTTCTGCCGATGGTCAGCCGAAGGTGATTGAATTTAATTGCCGCTTTGGCGATCCGGAAACACAACCGATCATGATGCGCCTACGTTCCGATTTGGTTGAGCTGTGCCTGGCAGGTGCCGAAGGCAACCTGGATAAGAAAATCTCTGAATGGGATAACCGTCCAGCGTTGGGTGTGGTGCTGGCTGCCGGTGGCTATCCTGCCGAATACCGTACTGGCGATATCATTCACGGTCTACCACAGCAGGAAAGCGCCGATGGCAAAGTGTTCCACGCGGGAACGCATCTCGAAGGCAATGACGTTGTTACCAGCGGCGGGCGCGTATTGTGTGTAACAGCACTAGGTGAGACCGTTGCCCAAGCGCAGCAACGTGCTTATCAACTTGCGGAAGGTATTCAGTGGCAGGATAGTTTCTGCCGTAAGGATATCGGTTATCGCGCGATTGCGCGCGGTAAGTAACCGCACATCTGTAGGACGTAGTCTGCTGCGTCCTACTGCCCTACTCTTAGCCTACAACGAACCCTCTTTCGGCTCCCAGTGGCAAAAGTCTTCGTTCGCGACCAATAACAACTCACGCCCTTCCGGCGCATCTAACCAGGCAATACTCAGTGGCCCACGGCTGTTTTTCTCTCGTCGTTCTATCCAAGCGATGGACGAACGGTTCAGCCCTGGATTAATCCGTTTTCCTGCGCAGGTTTGCACCATTCCCTGTTGCCAACGCCCCTGTAGCAATTGCACCTTGCCAACACGCAAGGCATCGCTTAACGCCAGCACACGACGCGCCTGATAGCTATAGCGCGCAATATCATCAGCAGATAATTGTTCACGGCGCGTTGCCAATTGGCGCTGCATAAAACTCACGCTGCCATCGTCGGCAAAACGCAGTTGAATGGCATCTTTATCGCTATCGATAGAGGTACGTTTGATCTGCCATAGCACACCATTCTGATATTCATAGTGTGTCATGGTGGTACCCGCACCGCGATAGGGGCTGTATACGGCCATCAGCACCCGTGGACGCTGCCGATCGTCATCTTGACGCCATATCCTAACCACTCCCTGATCGGCCACATAACCGCTGGCAGAGAAGGCTGGAGGCGCTTTGTTCCAACTGCAGGCGCTTAGGCTAATGGCAATGCCACTCGCAATAAGCGCCTGGCGGATAAACAAAAGGGGCTTCAAAGGCCCCCTGTTTACTCTTTTCACCGAAATGCGGTCTTACTTAACGGCGTCTTTCAGTGCTTTACCAGAAACGAACGCAGGTACGTTAGCGGCTGCGATTTTGATTTCTTTACCGGTTTGTGGGTTGCGGCCAGTGCGCTCTGCACGATGGTTTACTTTGAAAGTACCGAAACCAACCAATTGTACTGCATCACCTTCTTTCAGAGACTCAGTAATCGCTGCCAAGGTAGACTCCAGAGCCAGTTTAGCTTGTGCTTTGGAAAGGTCAGCCTTGTCCGCGATTACATCAATCAGTTGAGTCTTGTTCATAAGTTATCCTTACAGTGTGTTTATCGTTTGCAAAGCATCGAGTGCGACGGATATGCCGATTGACAGCACTCTCCTGCATACACGCACCGATAGCCACTTTTTTTTCGCCCCCCAAATGTAGACCAGACAGGGTGCGGATGTGAAGCCTTAAGGCATGACAAATCAGGCGTTAAATCACGTTTTCTTGCCTTATTGCGTTAAATTTATCCCGATATTACTTACGCCAGCCTCGCGCAGGTCAGAACGCAGCCCTTTGATCAGGTCTAGGTCACGCTCCTCGCAGGCAGCCAACAGCCGGAAAATCTCCCATTGAATGTCCCATTCTTCCTCAACTGCCGGCAGAATTTTCAGCTCTTCATCGGTCATTTCTTTCCCGGCTTGGGTCATTTCCAACATCGCCACGGTACGAATAGACGTTTCGCTAATGGCAATGGCGTGCTCTAGCGTCTCCCCGCTGAGCCGCGAATGGATCAGTTCCCCTAATGCGATACAGGCATCGATCGCTGGGTAAACACCATAAAGATCGTACTCTTCTGCCGAAGGAATCGCCTCTTCCAACTTCTCGAGCTGGCTGTCGAAATTGACCTTAGCGTCTTTTACGACCAGCGTTTCCCACACCAAATCCAGAATACTGCGATAAATTGCCGGTTCACCAAACTCAGTTTGCAGACAGAACATCTGGTAATTCGGATACATACGCTCGCACAGACTAGCCATAAAGGTCAAATGTTGCCAGCTTTCAAGCTTTTCCAGACGTAAATGAATTGGATTACGGAGCATTATTTTGTCTCACTGACGTTATCTGCGGCGCAGTTTAACCTATACCCATCATACTTCAAGCGGCATCGCTGTGAACGCTCCTGAGGTATCTTGGACGGAAAAACCGTCATCGTGACATTTCTGGATGCGTGACCAGCCAACGTTGAAAAGCCGGACGCCGCGAGGCGATAGCATCAGCCCAACGCGTCGGTTCTGGCAAACGGTAGCCCGCCATGCAGCGTTTTACCCACGCTAATGCGCTGTCGGTGCTAACGCGGTGGCCGGTGGCGATAAACAGCGGATTACAGCGCGCTTTGCTACGCCATACCCATCCAAGCTGTTCTCCCTTATCAAACAAGGGCGTTTGCGCTCCATTCGCTTCGTCGAGCGGCTCAAACTTGCCGCACAGGCGCTTTTTCGCCACGCCAATGGTGGGAACATCCACCAACAGGCCAAAGTGGCTGGCAATACCTAAACGACGAGGATGCGAAATGCCATGACCGTCAACCAAGATCAGATCGGGTTTTTGGCGCAATTGCTGCCACGCCGCCAGCAGCGCCGGATATTCGCGGAATGATAAAAAACCTGGAATATAAGGCATGATGGTTGGCACACGAGCAATTTGATATTCCACCAATTCCAGCGAAGGGTAGCGCAGAATCGCGATAGCTGCGCGCGTCACTGCACCCTCCTGCTCGAAACCAACGTCACAACCAGCGATAAAGGCGGGCGGGTCAATAAGGAGATCATCGTGGCGGATAACGTCTGAAGCGCGCTGCTGTTGCTCAACACGTAAACCCTGAGTATCGATCACCACGTCTCCTTATCCATGTGTTTAGCGATGATATTTAGCCGATTGCGCATGTACGGCGGCAACAAAGGCACCGGCATTTTCTGGCGGAACGTCTTGATGGATGCCGTGGCCCAGATTAAAGACATGGCCTTCACCGTGACCAAACCCGGCCAGAATCGTTTCCACTTCCTGCTCAATACGTTGTGGAGAAGCATAAAGCATTGAAGGATCCATATTGCCTTGCAGCGCAACTTTGTCACCAACGCGACGGCGTGCATCAGCCATATCGGTCGTCCAATCCAGACCAAGTGCATCACATCCCGTCGCTGCCATCGCCTCCAGCCATTGGCCGCCACCTTTGGTAAACAACGTGACCGGCACCCGGCGGCCGTCGTTTTCACGCAGCAGCCCATCGACGATTTTATGCATATAGTTAAGTGAAAACTCGCGGTAATCACGCCCCGTCAGCACGCCTCCCCAGGTATCAAATATCATCACCGACTGAGCCCCGGCCTTGATCTGCGCATTAAGATACAGAATGACGCTGTCTGCCAACTTATCCAATAGCAAATGCAGCGTTTGCGGCTCGGCATACATCATCTTTTTCAGTTTAGTGAACGCCTTGCTGCTACCGCCTTCAACCATGTAAGTCGCCAACGTCCACGGACTGCCGGAAAAACCAATCAGCGGCACCTGGCCTTTCAGTTCGCGGCGAATAGTACGTACCGCATTCATCACGTAGCCTAACTCCACTTCCGGATCGAACAACGGGAGTTTTTCTACGTCGGCACGGCAGGCGATCGGCGAGGAGAAACGCGGACCTTCGCCGGTTTCAAAGTAAAGCCCCAATCCCATTGCATCGGGAATCGTCAGAATGTCGGAGAAAAGAATGGCAGCATCCAAAGCATAACGTCGCAATGGCTGCAACGTCACTTCACAGGCTAGCTCGGCATTTTTGCACAGCGACATAAAATCACCGGCCTGAGCACGCGTTGCCTTATACTCCGGTAAATAACGACCGGCCTGGCGCATCATCCATACGGGGGTAACATCCACCGGCTGACGCATCAGCGCACGCAGGTATCGATCGTTCTTCAACTCATTCATTTATCGGGCTCCCTTAATCATCTGCCGCTATTGTATACCCAAAATAATTGAAGATGCATCAAGGTGGCCGGCGCGTCTCCAACGGGGCGTGCCTCAAGCATAGGCCAACGAGCCGATAAGACGCACCCACGCAGCATCAAGCATCATAGAAATCCAAGTTAGGCCTCGCGGCATAAAATCACAGTGTCCTCGATCAGACGCCGAGCCACGGTGCCTGGAGGCGGCAACAACGGTAATCGGTCATAGCGATACCACCCCGCATGCAGTAATTCTTTCGGATCCGGGCACAGCTCACCACTGTGATAATCGGCCATAAACGCCATCATTAAGGAGTGCGGAAACGGCCACGGTTGTGAGGTTACATAACGCAAATTTCTTATCTGTAGCTGACTTTCTTCCATCACTTCCCGCGCAACTGCCTGCTCCAACGTTTCCCCCACTTCAACAAAACCGGCTAACACGGTATGAACACCGCCACGATGGCGAACATGTTGCGCCAGCAGAATTTCATCATCACGGCGAATCGCAACAATCACACAGGGGGCAATTTGCGGATAGTAACGCTCACGACAGTTTCCACACAGGCTGGCACTTTCGCTGCGGCTCAGGTGCATTTCATGGCCGCAGTAGCCACAAAATTTATGTGAACGGTAGAAATTAGCCAGTTGCACGCCACGCCCGGCGAGCTGAAATAAAGCGCGATCGAGATTGAGCAATTGCCGTACTGAGCCCATGTCTTTCGGCATTGACTGACGCACCAGCCACACGGCCTCGCCCCCCCATTCACCGATCTGGCTCGCGCGGCAGCCGCGTAAGCCCATCTTGTCGGCAGACCCTAACGGCAATTCACCGTTTGGTAACCACAGTTTGCTGTCATGACTGACTATCCACCAGCCATTCTCATTACCCGTTAATACAAGTTCCATATCGTTGTTGCACAACCTCCACTTCACTGGCACTCTAGAAATCGATTTTGTTACAATTTTATAACTTACCGTTACTTTTTCTTACTTACGGAGTCAATCATGCTCAACCGTTTGGAAAGCCTGACTCAGCGCGTTGGTGGTAGTAATGAATTAGTTGATCAATGGCTTGAAGCGCGCAAACAATTACTGGTCGCTTACTGCACTCTCGTAGGGATCAAACCGAACAAAGAAAAGCATACGCCGTTGAATGAAAAAGCGCTGGAGAACTTTTGCCATAATTTGGTGGATTATCTCTCCGCAGGGCATTTTCATATCTATGACAGAATTATCAAACGAGTGGAAGGTGTGGGCAGCCCAAAAATGGCGCTGGCTACGCAGATTTATCCCAAATTATGGATCAATACCGAGCAGGTGATGGCGTTCCACGATCGTTACGCCGATACGGAGATCGACCAAGATCTATGCTTAGCATTCCATCACTCGCTCTCAGAGATCGGTGAAGTACTGGCCGCCCGGTTTGCACTGGAAGATCGACTCATTCTATTGGCTGCAGAAAGCTGGGAGCAGAATCACCAAGAAACGGCACCGGACAACGCAACCCAATAGTTTTCCCTTGCAGCTAATAACAACGCCCTTTTATACTGAGGGCTCTTGTCGGAGTGCCTAGCGTCGCGCTTTTTATCAAAGTCGACCAGGCTGAGACCGTTAATTCGGGATCCGCGGAACCTGATCGGGTTAAGACCCGCGAAGGGAACAAGAGTAATCAATCGCCACCGGTAGATTTCCAACCTTAGAAATCCCTCTGCCGATCGGCTAACATCGTTACTCCCTCCGAACTCCAGACAAGCAATTTTCCACTCATCACCACACTGGTAGGAATTTGCTATGTCTAATGTGAACAAAACCCGTCCTCGCAAAGAACAGCGTGAACAAGCCCAACAGTTTATCGATAACCTGCAAGGCGTTGCCTTCCCCAATTCGCGTAGAATTTATCTTGAAGGTTCGCGCCCAGACTTACGGGTGCCCATGCGCGAGATTCAGCTCAGTCCGACACTCATCGGCGGCAGCAAAGACCATCCTCAATACGAACAAAACGAAGCGATTCCAGTTTATGACACCGCCGGGCCCTACGGCGATCCGCAAGCCTCACTCGACGTCCATCGCGGTCTGCATAAATTGCGAGCGGGCTGGATTAGCGAACGCAATGATACCGAAACACTGCGCGGGGTAAGCTCCGGCTTTACCCAGCAGCGTTTAGCTGACGAAGGGTTGGATCACCTCCGCTTCGAGCACTTACCGCAGCCACGTAAGGCGCTGCCGGGTCGCTGCGTCACCCAGTTGCACTACGCACGTGCGGGCGTTATCACGCCTGAAATGGAGTTTATTGCCCTGCGCGAAAATATGGGCCGTGAACGCATACGTGGCGAGGTGCTACGCCAACAGCATCCTGGTCAAAGCTGGGGCGCCAATTTGCCAGACAACATCACGCCAGACTTCGTCCGTCAAGAAGTGGCCGCAGGTCGTGCCATTATTCCCGCTAATATTAATCACCCCGAATCCGAACCGATGATTATCGGCCGTAATTTTTTGGTCAAAGTTAACGCCAACATCGGCAATTCGGCGGTAACCTCGTCCATTGAAGAAGAAGTCGAAAAGCTGGTGTGGTCGACGCGCTGGGGAGCAGATACCGTGATGGATCTTTCCACCGGGCGCTATATCCATGAAACACGGGAATGGATCCTACGTAATAGCCCAGTCCCCATCGGCACCGTGCCGATCTATCAAGCGTTGGAGAAGGTTAACGGCGTAGCGGAAAATCTGACTTGGGAAATGTTCCGCGACACCCTGCTCGAACAAGCGGAACAAGGGGTGGATTATTTTACTATCCACGCGGGCGTGTTACTGCGCTATGTCCCCATGACGGCCAAACGTCTGACAGGCATTGTTTCTCGCGGCGGTTCGATCATGGCCAAATGGTGCTTATCGCATCATAAAGAAAATTTTCTCTACCAGCACTTCCGCGAAATCTGCGAAATTTGCGCCGCCTATGATGTATCGCTCTCTCTCGGGGATGGCCTACGCCCCGGTTCCATTCAGGATGCCAACGATGCCGCCCAGTTCGCAGAGCTGCATACGCTCGGCGAACTCACCAAAATTGCCTGGGAATATGACGTACAGGTGATGATCGAAGGCCCTGGGCATGTCCCCATGCAGATGATTCGCCGCAATATGACCGAAGAACTGGAGCATTGTCATGAAGCCCCTTTCTACACGCTGGGCCCCTTGACCACCGATATCGCTCCGGGTTATGACCATTTCACTTCCGGCATTGGTGCCGCAATGATCGGCTGGTTTGGCTGTGCCATGCTGTGCTATGTCACTCCCAAAGAGCATCTTGGCCTTCCCAATAAAGAAGATGTGAAGCAAGGGCTGATTACCTACAAGATCGCCGCTCACGCGGCCGATCTGGCCAAAGGCCATCCGGGGGCGCAAATCCGTGATAATGCCATGTCCAAGGCACGCTTCGAATTCCGTTGGGAAGATCAGTTCAATCTGGCGTTAGATCCCGCCACTGCTCGCGCCTATCACGATGAAACGCTGCCGCAAGAGTCCGGGAAAATCGCCCATTTCTGTTCAATGTGCGGCCCCAAATTCTGCTCAATGAAGATTTCACAGGAAGTACGCGACTATGCCGCCGCGCAGGAAGCCGCCAAGCCGATCGAGGTATTATCCGGCATGGAAAAAATGTCTGCTGAATTTCGCTCTCGCGGCAGTGAGCTCTACCACAGCGCAACGGCCTGGCAGGAGGAGCAAAATGGCTGATATCGCGATGCCTTTCCCTGCTACGCCGCATCGTCTCGGGTTGTACCCGGTCGTCGACAACGTTGAATGGATCGCACGTCTGCTCGCGGCAGGCGTAACCACCCTTCAATTACGGATTAAAGACTTAACCGACGATCGGGTTGAAAGCGAGATCGTCGAGGCGATCGCGCTGGGAAAAAAATATCAGGCGCGGTTATTTATCAATGATTACTGGCGGCTGGCCATTAAACATCATGCCTATGGCGTGCATCTGGGGCAGGAGGATCTCGACACGGCGGATTTAGCCGCCATTCAACAGGCTGGGTTACGCCTCGGTATTTCAACCCACGATGACGCCGAAGTGGCACGCGCCAAAGCGGTGAAACCTTCCTACATCGCACTGGGGCATATTTTTCCTACGCAGACCAAAAATATGCCCTCCGCACCGCAAGGTCTGACAGAACTGCAACGTCACGTCGCGGATCTGCCAGACTTTCCCACCGTGGCAATCGGTGGGATCGACATTGATCGCGTCCCTGCGGTGCTGGCATCCGGCGTCGGCAGCATTGCGGTAGTCAGTGCCATCACCAAAGCGGCGGATTGGCGAGCCGCCACCGCCGACCTGCTACGGATGATCGAAGGCAAGGAGGTGCGACATGCATAACCCCCCGTCACTGTCCGATCACGAGTTCCTACGTTACAGCCGGCAATTGTTGCTGGAAGACATCGGCCCGCAAGGTCAAGAAAGCATTAAAAATGCCCGAGTACTGATCGTCGGCCTTGGCGGTTTGGGCTCACCCGCCGCGTTATATCTGGCGGCGGCGGGCGTTGGTACACTGTTGCTAGCCGATGATGACACCGTGCATCTCACTAACCTACAGCGGCAAATCCTTTACCGAAGCGACGATATTTCGCAAGGGAAAGCCCGCCTGGCACAACATCATCTTCAGGCGCTAAATCCACTGGTTGAATGCATTGTGCTGGCGCAACGTCTGGATGGAAAGGCACTGCGGGACGCTGTTGAGCGCAGTGATTTGGTGCTGGATTGCAGCGACAATATGGAAACGCGTCACGCGGTAAATACCGCCTGCCTCCACGCTGCCAAGCCATTAATCAGCGGTAGCGCGGTGGGTTTCAGTGGTCAACTTCTGGTGCTCGAGCCCCCCTATCGTCACGGTTGTTACGCCTGTTTATATCCGGAGCAAACCGAACCACAACGTAACTGCCGCACCGCTGGCGTATTGGGACCGGTTGTCGGTGTGATAGGGACATTACAGGCATTGGAAGCCATCAAGATGCTGGCGGGTATGCCGTCCTCCCTTAGCGGCAAATTGCGATTGTTCGACGGTAAGCAGCAAAGTTGGCATACCTTACAGCTGAGCAAAACGCATGCCTGCGCCGTTTGCGGAGGTGAGGCATGAAGATAAGCGTCAATGATCGGCCGCTGGAGCTGACGCAGCCTTTAACTCTCACCGCGCTACTGGAGCAGATTAAACGCCATCAACCGGGCACTGCGCTGGCGATTAATCGCACCATTATTCCGCGTGCCGATTGGGATCACCATTGGGTGCAGGACGGTGATGACATCCTGCTTTTTCAAGCGATTGCCGGAGGCTGATATGTTGCAAATCGCCGATACCACCTTTACCTCTCGCTTATTCACCGGCACCGGTAAATTCTCCACCCCAGCACTGATGCTCGATGCACTACAGGCTTCAGGCTCGCAGTTGGTCACCATGGCAATGCAACGCGTTGATCTACAAGGTGGCAACGACGCCATTCTGGCACCGCTGCAACAGCTTGGCGTACGTTTGTTGCCCAATACCTCCGGGGCTAAAACCGCTGCGGAGGCAGTATTCGCCGCCCGACTAGCGCGTGAAGCACTAGGCACCCACTGGGTAAAACTCGAAATTCATCCCGATGTGAAATACCTGCTGCCCGATCCGATCGAAACGCTTAAGGCGGCAGAAATATTGGTCAAAGAAGGGTTTGTGGTGTTGCCTTACTGTGGCGCCGATCCCGTTTTATGCAAACGGCTGGAAGACGCAGGTTGTGCGGCTGTAATGCCGCTCGGTGCGCCGATCGGCACCAACCGAGGGCTACGAACGCGTGATTTCATCGAAATCATTATTGAACAGTCAACGGTTCCTGTGGTGGTGGATGCCGGTATTGGTGCACCCAGTCATGCGTTGGAAGCAATAGAGTTGGGTGCCGATGCCGTGCTGGTCAACACCGCAATCGCCGTAGCGCACGATCCGGTGCAGATGGCGTGTGCGTTCCGCTTGGCAGTGGAGGCCGGTGAACAGGCACGTCAGGCCGGTTTGGCGAGCCGCCAGCGCTGGGCGGCCGCTTCCAGTCCATTAACTGCCTTTCTCAACCAAGATAGCGAGGTACAGTGATGAACGAAGATTTCAGTCATCGCTGGCAACAGCTGAATTGGGACGATATTACACTGCGTATCAATAGCAAAACAGCGCAAGATGTGGAATGGGCACTCCGCAGTGAAAAAACGACGCGCGAGGATTTTATGGCGCTGATTTCTCCTGCCGCAGCGAGCTATCTTGAACCCCTGGCACAACGTGCACAACAGTTAACCCGCCAGCGGTTTGGCAATATCGTGAACTTTTATGTGCCGCTGTATCTGTCAAACCTGTGTGCGAATGATTGTACTTATTGCGGTTTTTCGATGAGTAACCAGATTAAGCGTAAAACGTTGGATGCGGATGAGATTGAGCGTGAATGCCAGGCTATTAAGGCACTTGGTTTCGAACATCTGTTGTTGGTTACCGGAGAGCATCAAACCAAGGTCGGAATGGATTACTTCCGTCACCATTTACCGCGCATTCGGCACCATTTTAGTTCGTTGATGATGGAGGTTCAGCCATTGTCGCAGCAGGACTATACCGAATTGAAGGCCGTCGGTTTGGATGGCGTACTGGTCTATCAGGAAACCTATCACCCGAAGGTGTACCAACAGCACCATCTGCGGGGTCAGAAGCAAGATTTCCATTGGCGCCTGACAACCCCCGATCGGCTCGGCCGGGCAGGGATCGACAAGATCGGCCTCGGTGCGTTAATCGGGCTATCCGACAGTTGGCGAACCGATTGCTATATGCTGGCGGAACATCTGTTTTATTTGCAACAAACGTATTGGCAGAGCCGTTATTCTGTCTCATTCCCACGTCTGCGCCCGTGCGCCGGTGGCATTGAACCCGCATCACTGATGAGCGAGTCGCAACTGGTTCAGTTGATTTGCGCATTTCGCCTGTTTGCGCCGGATGTTGAGCTGTCACTGTCAACGCGCGAATCGCCACACTTTCGCGATCATGTGATCCCAATTGCGATCAACAGCGTGAGTGCCGGTTCAAAAACACAGCCGGGTGGTTATGCCGATGACGTTCCCCTGGCGCTGGAACAGTTTGAACCGCACGATGGCCGCTCCCCACAACAGGTCGCCCAAGCAATCAGCCGTGCCGGATTGCAGCCAGTATGGAAGAACTGGGAAAGATATTGGGGGCGAGTGAGCGATTAACAGCTGTATCGATAACTAGCCCTAGCCAGCGCACGTTTGGCTCTCTTCGGCTAAAAACCGCAACGGGTGAGACACTTCTCCCGCTCGTTGCGGTTTATTTACAACATTGGATTATACATCCCGTTTTTCGCCATCAGAAGGTGCTGTTATCCACATTCAACTGCCCAAACAGGTAGTCTGCCGCAATATGCACATGTAAACGTACACCGGTAGATAACGTCTCATCATCAGCGTAGAAGCGCGGACTGTGGTTGTACCATAATCCACGCCCCGCCTCGGCAGCAACGAGGTTGTTCCCGTTAAACGTCGTGTCTTGCACACCCAACGTGACATACAACCCGCCATGACGCTGAATAAAAACAGAAATGTCGTCATAACCCAAGGTTGGTGGGATCTGAATCAGGTGGTTTGCGCCAACCACATCTTCCAAAGTGGGTAACGCCGCTTGAACCCATTGCTCACTATTGTAAAGCGCGGGAACCGGCTGTAAAAATTCAACCTCCGCAGTGCAACCTTGCGACAGCGCAATATGCTCAGCCATGCTCTTTAACTTGGCACAAATTTTTTCCATATCAGATTCGACCGAACAGCGAATCGTCCCCATCATGGTAACGTGCTCACCAATGATATTAAAACGACCGACATCTTCGATATGACCAAATGAGATCGCGACTGGATTATAAGCCGGTACTTGGCGATAAAGCTGGCTCGATGCCGAGATGATTTCAGCCACCACCGGCATGGGATCTTTCCCCAACCAAGGCGTAGAGCCATGAACTTGTTGCCCCGTGATAACGATCTTCACCACTACGGAGGCCGCATATTGATTGCCTATATGATAAGCGACGACGCCTTTTGGCAATGGCCCAACGTGCATACCAAACACCATCCCCGGTTCTGGAGAAGAGAGCGCCCCTGCCTTTTCCATCGCCAAAGCGCCTCCTTCTTCATCCAACGGCGCGCCTTCCTCTGCCGGTTGGAAAACAAAGAGTACTGTTCCCGGTAGCTGATCTCGGTGTTTTGCCAGTACCGATGCGGCCGCCATCAGCATTGCGGTATGGCAATCATGACCGCAGGCGTGAGAGACGGGGAATGGCCCACCGGGATAATCCTCATCAATAAACGTCGAGATAAAATCAACGTCAGATATTTCTTTAACGGGCAATGCATCAATATCCGCACGTAGTGCAATAACCCGCGATCCAGGCTGATTGCCATGCAATACACCAACGACACCGTAGCCCGCAATATGCGTGCGCACCTCATCCAACCCTAGTGCGGTTAAATGATCGGCAATCAGTTTCGCGGTATTCTTTTCCCGATTGGGCAACTCAGGATGTTTGTGTATATGACGTCGCCATTCAATTAACTGGGCATTGACCTCGTCAACAGACTCATCCAATAAATTATGTAGTTTTTCAATCGTGCGTTTTTTAGCGCAAGGAATGTGTGCCTTTCTTTGCAAGTTGTGGCCAACGCATCCACAGTCATTACATGTCATAAAATTCCTTAATAGTCTTATACGATGAATTACATAATGCTAGCTGACGAGCCGATGTTTAAATCTGCCCGATAGAATGAGCATATAAGAGTAAGGCAGGCTGAACTTGTTATGTGTGTTTGCTGGCGCATCACAAAACCTTATCAATAAGAACACAATTGAATTACAATTTTGTAATCGATATAGGTTAGAAATTATTCCCCACTATCGGTCTTGATACTAAGACAAAAAAAATGCCGGTCAAAACTGACCGGCATTCGCATTTTTTATGCCCGGAAAAATACCGGGCTGACTACGGCAAAGCTTACTCGTCGTCTCCGGCGCTCAAATTGCCCGCATTGAGCAATTCGGCCAGGTTCGCTGTCGCTTCTTCCGCGCTAACCTGCGGAACAACCGGAGCTTCACCTTGTGCACGGCGACGCATGCGATCCTGATGATAAGCGTAACCAGTACCGGCTGGGATCAGACGGCCCACGATGACGTTCTCTTTCAGGCCGCGCAGTTCATCACGCTTACCGGCAACGGCCGCTTCGGTGAGAACACGCGTCGTTTCCTGGAACGATGCAGCAGAGATGAACGACTCGGTCGCCAAGGATGCCTTGGTGATACCCAGCAGGTCACGAGTAAAGGTTGCTTCAATCTTCCCATCAGCAGCCAGCTGACGGTTGGCAATCTTCACGCGAGACACTTCAGCTTGCTCGCCTTCCAAGAACTCGGTACCACCAGCACTGACGATGGTGCCTTTACGCAGCATCTGACGAACGATAACTTCAATGTGCTTATCGTTAATCTTAACGCCTTGCAGACGGTAAACTTCCTGCACTTCGTTGGTGATGTAGCGGGTAACCGCATGCACACCACGCAGACGCAGAATGTCGTGCGGTGATTCTGGACCATCAGAAACAACATCACCACGTTCAACACGTTCGCCTTCAAACACGTTGAGCTGACGCCATTTCGGAATCATCTCTTCGTAGGCATCGCTGCCATCCAGCGGTGTGATCACCAAACGACGTTTGCCTTTGGTCTCTTTACCGAACGAGATAATCCCGCTGATCTCAGCCAAGATTGCTGGCTCTTTCGGACGACGTGCTTCAAACAGATCCGCAACGCGTGGCAGACCACCGGTAATATCTTTGGTACCGCCGGATTCCTGAGGAATACGCGCCAGCGTATCACCAGCACCGATCTGAATGCCGTCTTCCAACTGCACAATCGCTTTACCTGGCAGGAAGTACTGAGCGGCCATATCGGTGCCTGGGATCAGTACGTCGTCGCCTTTGGCGTCCACAATTTTCAGAGCCGGACGCAGATCTTTACCGCTACCGGTACGCTCTGCGCTGTCCAATACCACCAGAGAAGACAAACCGGTCAGTTCGTCGGTCTGGCGAGTAATGGTTTGGCCGTCAACCATATCGGCAAAGCGAATGAAACCACTCACTTCACTGATAACTGGCATGGTGTGCGGATCCCAGTTAGCTACGGTTTCGCCACCGCTAACTTCAGCACCGTCACCTTTGCCCATCACGGCACCGTAAGGCACTTTATAGCTTTCTTTGGTACGACCGAATTCGTCGATCAGTTTCAGCTCGGTGTTACGCGAAGTGATCACCAGCTTGCCCGCCGCGTTCATAACAAACTTGGCATTGCTTAGCTTGATGCTACCTTTGTTTTTCACCTGGATGCTGGATTCAGCAGCCGCACGAGATGCCGCACCACCGATGTGGAAGGTACGCATCGTCAGCTGGGTACCCGGCTCACCGATTGACTGTGCTGCAATAACGCCGATGGCTTCGCCTTTGTTGATGATGTGACCACGTGCCAGGTCGCGACCATAGCAGTTTGCACAAACACCAAAGTCAGTTTCACAGCTCACCACAGAACGAACTTTAACGCTGTCGACAGAGTTCTCTTCCAACAGGTCACAGGTCTTCTCGTTCAGCAGAGTATTGCGCGGCACCAAGATGTCTGCCGTTCCCGGCTTGATAACATCTTCAGCGGTCACACGGCCCAGAACGCGCTCACGCAGTGGCTCTTTAACATCACCACCTTCGATAACCGGCGTCATCAGGATACCGTTGTGCGTACCACAGTCATCTTCAGTAACCACCAGATCCTGTGCGACATCAACCAGACGACGCGTCAGATAACCGGAGTTAGCCGTTTTCAGTGCGGTATCCGCCAAACCTTTACGAGCACCGTGCGTCGAGATGAAGTACTGAAGTACGTTCAAACCTTCACGGAAGTTCGCCGTGATTGGCGTTTCAATGATCGAGCCGTCCGGCTTCGCCATCAGACCACGCATACCGGCCAGCTGACGAATCTGAGCGGCGGAACCACGCGCACCGGAGTCAGCCATCATAAAGATGCTGTTGAAGGAAACTTGTTGTTCCACCACGCCGTCACGGTTCACCACGTCTTCAACCGACAGGTTTTCCATCATCGCTTTAGCAACACGTTCGTTTGCCGCCGCCCAGATATCGATCACTTTGTTGTAACGTTCGCCTGCGGTAACCAAACCAGACTGGAACTGCTCCTGGATTTCGGCCACTTCGGTTTCCGCTTCTTCGATGATCTCGGCTTTTTTCGCCGGGATAACCATGTCGTCGATGCCTACTGATGCACCTGAACGGGCAGCGTAAGCAAAACCGGTGTACATGATCTGGTCAGCAAAGATAACGGTCGGCTTCAGACCCATGATGCGGTAACAAGTGTTCAGCATCTTGGAGATCGCTTTCTTGCCCAAAGGCTGGTTAACGATCGAATACGGCAGACCTTTTGGAACGATCATCCACAGGATGGCGCGCCCAATCGTCGTGTCGATGATCGAAGTCTGATGAATAGACTCGCCTTCGGTGTTTTTGATCTCTTCAGTGATACGCACTTTAACGCGCGCATGCAGAGAGGCCAGGCCCGCGCGGTACACACGCTCAGCTTCTTTAGGGCCACTCAGCACCATGCCTTCGCCTTTGGCGTTAACACAGTCACGGGTCATGTAATACAGACCCAATACAACGTCCTGAGAAGGAACGATGATTGGTTCACCGTTCGCTGGAGACAGGATGTTGTTGGTAGACATCATCAACGCACGCGCTTCAAGCTGGGCTTCCAGCGTCAACGGTACGTGAACAGCCATCTGGTCACCATCGAAGTCGGCGTTATAGGCCGCACAAACCAGCGGGTGCAGCTGGATAGCTTTACCTTCGATCAATACCGGCTCAAATGCCTGAATACCCAAACGGTGCAGAGTTGGCGCACGGTTCAGCAGTACCGGGTGTTCGCGGATAACTTCGTCCAGGATATCCCAAACGACAGCCTCTTCACGCTCAACCATTTTCTTAGCGGCTTTGATGGTGGTGGCTAGGCCACGCAGCTCCAATTTGCCGTAAATGAACGGTTTGAACAGCTCCAGTGCCATTTTCTTCGGCAAACCGCACTGATGCAGGCGCAGGTATGGACCCACGGTGATGACAGAACGGCCAGAGTAGTCAACGCGTTTACCCAACAGGTTCTGACGGAAACGACCCTGCTTACCTTTGATCATATCAGCCAAAGATTTCAGAGGACGTTTGTTAGAACCGGTGATCGCACGGCCGCGACGGCCGTTATCCAGCAGGGCATCAACCGCTTCTTGCAGCATACGCTTTTCGTTGCGCACGATGATGTCAGGCGCAGCCAGATCCAGCAGGCGCTTCAAACGGTTGTTACGGTTGATCACGCGGCGATACAGATCGTTCAGATCGGAGGTCGCGAAACGGCCACCATCCAACGGAACCAACGGACGCAGATCTGGCGGCAATACCGGCAGCACGGTCAGGATCATCCACTCTGGCTTGTTACCAGACTGTACGAACGCTTCCAGCAGCTTGATACGCTTGGTCAGCTTCTTACGCTTGGTTTCGGAGTTGGTTTCGTTCAGCTCTTCGCGCAGCGTTTCACACTCTTGCTCCAAATCCATGTTTTTCAACAAGGCCTGGATCGCTTCCGCACCCATCTTGGCATCGAACTCATCACCAAACTCTTCCAACGCATCCAGATACTGCTCTTCAGTCAGGATCTGACGACGTTCGAGGTTGGTCATACCGCCTTCGATCACCACATAGGATTCGAAGTACAGTACGCGTTCAATGTCACGCAGTGGCATATCCAGCAGCAAACCGATGCGTGATGGCAGCGATTTCAGGAACCAGATGTGCGCAGTTGGGGAAGCCAGTTCGATGTGGCCCATACGCTCACGGCGTACTTTAGTCTGGGTCACTTCAACGCCGCACTTCTCACAAATCACGCCACGGTGCTTCAAGCGCTTGTACTTACCGCACAGGCACTCGTAATCTTTTACTGGCCCAAAGATACGGGCGCAGAAAAGGCCGTCACGTTCTGGTTTGAACGTACGGTAGTTAATGGTTTCCGGCTTCTTAACTTCACCGAACGACCACGAACGGATCATGTCTGGCGATGCCAGAGCAATCTTGATCGCATCAAACTCTTCGGTCTTAGTTTGCGCTTTCAGAAACTTCAATAAGTCTTTCACGGATTGGCTCCTGTCGGAGTTAAACCTGTTGGGAAGAGGCTAACCGTGCCTCTTCCCGTGTGACTGAACAACCACCCTCTGGCTCCCTAGGGCTGGGAGCCAGAGCTGGAACAACGATTACTCGTCTTCCAGTTCGATGTTGATACCGAGCGAGCGGATTTCTTTCAACAGTACGTTGAAGGACTCCGGCATGCCTGGTTCCATGCGGTGATCGCCATCCACGATGTTTTTGTACATCTTGGTACGCCCGTTAACGTCATCCGACTTAACGGTAAGCATTTCCTGCAGGGTGTAAGCCGCGCCGTAAGCTTCCAGCGCCCACACTTCCATCTCACCGAAGCGTTGACCACCGAACTGCGCTTTACCACCCAGCGGTTGCTGAGTAACCAAGCTGTAAGAACCGGTTGAACGAGCGTGCATTTTATCGTCAACCAAGTGGTTCAGTTTCAGCATGTACATATAGCCAACGGTAACCTGGCGCTCGAACTGCTCACCGGTACGGCCATCGAACAGCGTAATCTGACCAGAAGTTGGGATTCCGCCCATTTCCAGCAGTTGCTTGATTTCAGTTTCTCTCGCACCATCGAACACTGGCGTTGCAATTGGCATACCTTTTTTCAGGTTCTCAGCCAGACGCAATACTTCGTCATCGGTAAAGGTGTTCAGGTCAACTTTCTGGCAAACATCATCACCCAAGTCATACGCTTTCTGGATGAACTCACGCAGTTTGGCCACTTCCTGTTGCTGCTTGAGCATTTGGTTAATTTTCTCACCAATGCCTTTCGCTGCCATACCCAAGTGGGTTTCCAGGATCTGACCGATGTTCATACGTGATGGTACGCCCAACGGGTTCAGTACGATGTCGACCGGCGTGCCGTTTTCATCGTAAGGCATATCTTCGATCGGGTTGATCTTGGAGATAACACCTTTGTTACCGTGGCGGCCTGCCATTTTGTCACCCGGTTGGATCTGACGTTTAACGGCCAGATACACCTTAACGATTTTCAGCACGCCAGGTGCCAGATCGTCGCCTTGAGTGATCTTACGACGCTTAGCGTCTAACTTCTTCTCGAAGTCAGATTTCAGTTCGTCGTACTGCTCAGCCAGCTGTTCCAGCTGGTTTTGTTTTTCTTCGTCGGTCAGGCCCAGTTCCAGCCAGCGATCGCGCGGCAGTTTGCTCAGCTTCTCAGCTTCAACACCGCCAGCAACCAGTACCGCATGGATACGTGCAAACAGACCCGCTTCCAGGATTTGCAGTTCTTCAGTCAGGTCTTTCTTCGCCTGCTTCAGCTGCATCTCTTCGATTTCCAACGCACGCTTGTCTTTTTCCACGCCATCGCGGGTAAAGACCTGCACGTCGATAACCGTACCGGAAACGCCGTTTGGTACACGCAGAGAAGAGTCTTTAACATCAGACGCTTTCTCACCGAAGATCGCACGCAGCAGCTTCTCTTCTGGTGTCAGTTGGGTTTCACCTTTCGGTGTTACCTTACCGACCAGAATGTCGCCACCGGTCACTTCAGCACCGATATATACGATACCGGATTCATCCAGTTTAGAGAGCGCAGCTTCACCCACGTTAGGGATATCAGCGGTGATCTCTTCAGGCCCCAGTTTGGTGTCACGAGACACGCATGCCAGTTCCTGGATGTGGATGGTGGTGAAGCGATCTTCCTGCACAACACGTTCGGAGACCAAGATGGAGTCTTCGAAGTTGTAACCGTTCCACGGCATGAACGCGACGCGCATGTTCTGGCCAAGCGCCAGTTCACCCAGATCGGTGGACGGGCCATCTGCCAGCACGTCGCCGCGCTCAATAGGTTCACCCAGGTTCACACACGGCATCTGGTTGATACAGGTGTTCTGGTTAGAACGGGTGTACTTAGTCAGGTTATAAATATCGATACCTGCTTCGCCCGGGTACATCTCGTCTTCGTTAACTTTGATAACGATACGGGAAGCATCCACATACTGGATCACACCACCACGCTTGGCTACGGCAGTTACACCGGAGTCAACCGCAACAGCACGTTCCATACCGGTACCGACCAGCGGCTTATCAGCACGCAAGGTTGGAACCGCCTGACGTTGCATGTTCGCACCCATCAATGCACGGTTGGCGTCATCGTGTTCCAGGAATGGAATCAGTGAAGCACCAACGGAGACAACCTGCTGGGTTGATACGTCCATATAGTCAACCTGATCGCGGCTGAACAGGCTTGATTCGCCTTTGCTACGACAGGTGACCAAATCTTCCACGAAGCGGCCTTCATCATCCAGGTTGGAGTTCGCCTGGGCGATAACGAAGTTACCTTCTTCAATGGCAGACAGATAGTTGATTTCATCGGTAACCACACCGTCACGCACGCGGCGGTACGGGGTTTCCAGGAAGCCATACTCGTTAGTCTGTGCGTACACGGACAAGGAGTTGATCAGACCGATGTTTGGACCTTCCGGCGTTTCGATTGGACATACGCGACCATAGTGAGTCGGGTGTACGTCTCGCACTTCAAAGCCGGCGCGCTCACGAGTCAAACCGCCTGGACCCAATGCGGAGATACGGCGTTTGTGCGTAATCTCTGACAACGGGTTGTTCTGATCCATAAACTGGGACAGCTGGCTGGAACCGAAGAACTCTTTCACCGCCGCCGAAATCGGCTTGGCGTTGATCATGTCCTGAGGCATCAGAGTATCCAGATCGCCCAAGGACAGACGTTCTTTAACCGCACGCTCAACACGTACCAGACCGACACGGAACTGGTTTTCTGCCATTTCGCCAACGGAACGGATACGACGGTTGCCGAGGTGGTCGATATCATCGACTTCGCCTTTACCGTTACGGATATCGATGAGCTTCTTCATCACTTCAATGATGTCGTCTTTGCTCAGGATGCCCGAACCTTCGATCTCGTCACGCAGCAGAGAACGGTTGAACTTCATACGGCCGACCGCAGACAGGTCATAGCGGTCTTCGGAGAAGAACAGGTTCTCAAACAGGCTTTCGGCGGCTTCACGCGTCGGCGGCTCACCAGGGCGCATCATGCGGTAGATTTCTACCAGCGCGCTCAGACGATCGCTGGTCGGATCGACACGTACGGTCTCAGAGATGTACGCACCGTGATCCAGATCGTTGGTGAACAGCGTTTCGATACGCTTGTGACCGGATTGGCTCAGCTTAGCCAGCAGATCCAGTGACAGCTCCATGTTGGCTGCACAGATCAGTTCGCCAGTATTGGTATCGATGTAGTCCTTCGCGACAACTTTGCCCGCGATATACTCAACCGGTACTTCAATATTGCGAATTTCGTCTTTTTCAAGCTGACGGATATGACGGGCGGTGATACGACGGCCTTTCTCTACATAGATTTTGCCGTTGGCTTCGATATCGAATGAAGCGGTCTCACCACGCAGACGCTCTGGAACAAGTTCCAGTTGCAGCTTGTTATCACGGATTTCGAACGTAACTTTTTCAAAGAACAGGTCAAGGATCTGTTCAGTGGTGTAGTTCAGCGCGCGCAGAATGATGGTCGCAGGCAATTTACGGCGACGGTCAATACGCACGAACAGGTTGTCTTTCGGGTCAAACTCGAAATCCAACCAAGAACCACGGTAAGGAATAATACGTGCGTTATACAGCACTTTACCCGAGGAGTGGGTTTTACCCTTATCGCTGTCGAAGAACACGCCAGGACTACGGTGCAGCTGAGATACGATAACCCTCTCAGTACCGTTGATCACAAAGGTGCCGTTTTCGGTCATGAGCGGAATTTCGCCCATATAGACTTCTTGTTCCTTGATGTCTTTGACCGTACCTTCTGGAGCTTCTCGCTCGTAGATTACCAGGCGCAGTTTAACGCGCAGCGGTGCTGAGAACGTCACACCACGAATCTGGCACTCTTTGACGTCGAACACCGGCTCACCAAGACGGTAGCTAACGTATTGCAGCTCCGAATTGCCACTGTAGCTCTGGATAGGGAATACAGAACGGAATGCGGCTTCTAAGCCGTACTGCCCTTCTGGGTCTTGCTCGATAAACTTCTGGAACGAGTCAAGCTGGATAGAAAGGAGATAAGGTATGTCCAAAACTTGTGGACGTTTACCAAAATCCTTACGAATGCGTTTTTTCTCGGTATAGGAGTAAACCATAGGGTTCCTCAGCTCGCTGATCAGTGACCCACTCTGTCCGTCCGAATAGGACAGTTCATGCAACACCATTTTGTCGACCGGAAAGCGAGAACACTTTCCGCAATACCTCTTTCTATCACTCTTAAATCATTTCATTGTGCTGTGCGGCAGATTCGGCTGCGGCAGGGAGGACAGTATATTAAGTCGTCGATAGAGAAAAATATTGGGGTTAGCCAGTAGCCAAACAGTGTGAAACTCTACTGACGCCCTACAGCGCAAAAAGGCTGGTGACCAAAAAGTCACCAGCCATCAGTCTGTTAAGCCAGACTGTACTCTGAGAAGTTAAAATTATTTAACTTCAACAGAAGCACCAGCTTCTTCCAGAGATTTTTTCAGTGCTTCAGCGTCATCTTTGCTAACGCCTTCTTTCAGTACTGCTGGAGCAGATTCTACCAGGTCTTTAGCTTCTTTCAGGCCCAGACCGGTTGCGCCACGTACTGCTTTGATAACAGCAACTTTGTTGCCACCAACAGCAGACAGTACAACGTCGAACTCAGTTTTTTCTTCAGCAGCTTCAGCAGGACCTGCAGCAACAGCTACAGCAGCAGCAGCAGAAACGCCGAATTTTTCTTCCATAGCGGAAACCAGCTCAACAACGTCCATTACGGACATAGCTGCTACTGCTTCCAGGATTTGGTCTTTAGTGATAGACATAACAATTGTTCCTAAAATTCAGAAATAGTGTAAATACGTTAGCAAAGGCTAAGAAAGAGCGGCTTACGCAGCTTCTTTCTGATCGCGCACAGCAGCCAAAGTACGAACCAGTTTGCCGGCAGCGGCTTCTTTCATGGTCGACATCAGGCGTGCGATTGCTTCTTCGTAAGTAGGCAGAGTTGCCAAGCGGTCGATTTGCGCCGCAGGGATCAACTCACCTTCAAAGGCCGCAGCTTTAACCTCGAATTTTGCATTCGCTTTCGCGAACTCTTTGAACAAGCGAGCAGCAGCGCCCGGGTGTTCGTTAGAGAATGCAATCAAGGTTGGACCGACAAACGTGTCTTTCAGGCATTCGAATGGAGTGCCTTCAACTACGCGACGCATCAGGGTGTTACGAACAACACGCATGTAAACGCCAGCTTCACGACCTGCTTTACGCAGTTCAGTCATTTTATCTACAGTAACGCCGCGAGAATCCGCAACAACCGCAGACAGCGCGCCTTTGGCTACTTCGTTGACTTCAGCAACAATCGCTTGTTTGTCTTGAAGATTTAATGCCATTAGCTTTTTGCTCCTGGATTAGCCGGGGGAATTCCCCGGAACTCACTTCACCCAATACCTTGCAAAAGCGCGATATTGAGCGGCTTAACACGGTGAGCAGAATCCAGCAAAGACAATTCTTTTAAAAAAAGAAAAAAATTCTTTAGGCTCTGTCACCGTCTACGCAGGAAGATTAAGTATCTTACGATACACCTGCGGTCTTGGACGGAGGCCTGGATTAGGCCAGGCTCCAACCGAAAATTCTGTTGTTTCGATACTAGCTTGCACTAATAGCAAAACCTTGGGGCATAATATTCTAGGCGAAAATATGCCCCAAGTCAAAGCGATTAATCGTCAGACGATTAGTTCGCTACTGCAGTCAGGCCGCTTTGATCGATAGCAACGCCAGCACCCATGGTGGTGGAGAGGCTAACTTTCTTAATGTAAACGCCTTTAGCTTGAGATGGTTTCGCTTTTTTCAGCGCAACCAGCAGAGCTTCCAGGTTTTCTTTCAGCTTGTCTGCGTCGAAATCAACCTTACCGATAGTGGTATGGATGATGCCGTTTTTGTCGTTACGGTAACGAACCTGACCTGCTTTAGCGTTCTTCACAGCTTCAGCAACGTTCGGCGTAACGGTACCCACTTTCGGGTTTGGCATCAGGCCACGTGGACCCAGAACCTGGCCCAGTTGACCTACAACGCGCATTGCATCCGGGGAAGCAATAACAACGTCGAAGTTCATTTCGCCTTTCTTGATCTGGTCAGCCAGATCTTCCATACCTACCAGCTCTGCGCCAGCGGCTTTAGCCGCTTCAGCGTTAGGGCCTTGGGCAAATACAGCAACGCGAACGCTGCGACCGGTGCCGTGTGGCAGAACGGTAGCGCCACGAACGTTTTGGTCAGATTTACGTGCGTCGATGCCGAGGTTAACAGCAACGTCCACGCTTTCTACGAATTTAGCGGTGGCCAGCTCTTTCAGCAGAGCAACAGCTTCAGTGATGTCATACTGTTTAGTAGCATCAACTTTGTCACGGATCACGCGCATGCGCTTGGTCAGCTTAGCCATCTCTTAATCCTCCACTACCAAGCCCATGGAACGAGCAGTACCTTCGATGGAGCGAATCATCGCTTCAACGTCAGAACCGGTCATGTCCGTAGCTTTGGTTTCTGCGATTTCACGTACCTGAGCACGAGTCACTTTACCGACTTTGTCTTTGTTCGGCTTGCCAGAACCAGACTTGATACCAGCCGCTTTTTTCAGCAGAACTGCTGCTGGCGGGGTTTTGGTAACGAAAGTGAAGGAGCGATCAGAGTAAACAGTAATAACAACCGGGATCGGCAGGCCTTTTTCAACGCTATCAGTCTTAGCATTGAACGCCTTACAGAATTCCATGATGTTAACACCTTGCTGACCCAGAGCTGGACCGACTGGCGGGCTCGGGTTAGCCATACCAGCTGCAACTTGCAGCTTAACGTAGGCTTGTACTTTCTTGGCCATTTAAATTTCCTCGTATGGGTAGTATCGCCTCATGAGAGGCTCCCCGTGTTTCACCCCACTTAATAAGCTAAGCAAGGCATCTAAAAACAAAAGGCGCGAAATTGTAGTTCAATTTCACGCCTCTTACAAGCCTCAAGTCAGCCTGTATTGCTGATTATTAAATCAGCCTTTTTCTACCTGGCTGAAGTCCAGTTCCACCGGCGTTGCACGACCAAAGATGGAAACAGACACTTTCAGACGACTCTTTTCGTAATCGACTTCTTCAACTACGCCGTTAAAGTCAGCAAACGGACCGTCATTAACGCGTACCAGCTCGCCAGGCTCAAACAACGTTTTCGGACGAGGTTTATCCCCCACCTGTTGCAGACGATTCATGATCGCGTCGACTTCTTTATCGCTGATGGGTGCCGGGCGATCGGAAGTTCCGCCGATGAAGCCCATTACGCGTGGGACGCTACGTACCAAGTGCCAGCTAGCATCGTCCATCACCATCTGCACCAGGACGTATCCCGGGAAGAATTTACGCTCACTTTTACGGCGCTGCCCACCACGGATTTCAACCACTTCTTCCGTAGGCACCATCACTTCGCCAAACAGCTCTTCCATATCATGCAGTTTGATGTGTTCACGCAGCGATTGCGCTACGCGCCCTTCAAAACCAGAAAACGCCTGAACGACGTACCAACGTTTTTTTGGAGCTTCAGACATGTTAGAACCTCAGGCCAGTAATAAACGATACCAGACGAACCAGAATACCATCCAGTCCCCACAGAATCAGTGACATCACCGCTGTCACCGCAGCGACGATCAGCGTGGTATGTAGTGTTTCCTGGCGAGTTGGCCAAATCACTTTACGGACTTCGGTACGCGCTTCACGCGCAAACGCTACGGTGGCTTTGCCTTTAATGGTCATCAGGGCGATAGCGCCCGCAATGCCAATAATCACTACAACAGCCAGCGCACGCAATGGCAGGCTGAAATCACGATAGACATAATTACCGCCGATAGCCACAGCCAACAGAACGGCGACGGTCAACCACTTAGCTATTTCCAAGCCGCGCCCGCTCCCTTGAGCCTCGGTATTCGCACTCATAAACCAACCTGTCACTTATGATTCAGAACAAACAACTTTGCCTCGCAAAGCGAGGCAAACCAAACCGATCAGATGCTGCCAAGCAGCACTCGGTGTTTACGCTATGACGTATTCAAGTCAATACCGTTTAAGAGCCCATCTCACCAATGATTATGACGATAAAATCGCTGATGAGATAGGTTCTAGTTCACAGCGTAGAAAAAGGGCATCAAATGATGCCCTTTTACCGCATGTCGCGTCAAATATTATCAGCGATTAAGCGATAACTTTAGCAACAACACCCGCGCCTACGGTACGGCCGCCTTCACGGATTGCGAAACGCAGACCGTCGTCCATCGCGATTGGGTGGATCAGCGTCACAACCATGTTCACGTTGTCGCCTGGCATTACCATCTCTACGCCTTCTGGCAGTTCGATGGTACCGGTCACGTCAGTTGTACGGAAGTAGAACTGTGGACGGTAGCCTTTGAAGAATGGAGTATGACGACCACCTTCTTCTTTGCTCAAGATATACACTTCTGATTCGAACTGAGTGTGCGGCTTGATTGAACCTGG
>NZ_JBNNGK010000027.1:0-27013 GCF_050268245.1 Serratia sp. NPDC078593
GCTTTAAGTTTCTTTTCGTCCATAATTTGCCTGTCTCCATTGTCAGGAAGAACATATCAAAAACAGGCAATTACACAATTTAAATTACAGTCTCAATATAGTATTTCTAATGGCTTCTCTATTATTTCCCTATGGTTATGAAGTGATATTGATCCAGCATGGTAAACCATTATCGCCGATCCCTCTCTCCTTTCCTTCTGGCGTATCGCCCATAAAAGTAGCGACATCCTCTGTTTTCATTTCTATACCATCAACAGGCCATGTACTCGCTAATAGGTAATCATTTTTCAGTGTTACAACATAGAATGCATTCTCGGAAGGGCTAAATACATAACCATTCATTAATATCCTACTCCCCAGACAGTGACAGATGAGTTTGATTTTGTATACGCGCAAGCGGCCCCAAACTTTGTTCTACTAATAATTGACGCGCTGGTAAAGGGGGCTCCACTAGATGCGTACATCAAAGATCCTGTTAAGGAAGCATTAATCGAAAGACATGCATTGGGAAATGCAATTGGCCATGAATCATTGATAACAACCATGTTACCATCGGTCGAAATTGGTATAGAGACAGTTTTCCACTGAATAAGCATATTCCGCTTTACACCTGATACGATTGCGGGAACAGTGATATAACCAGCTGAACTCGCCAACCCTGCGACTGCAGGCATAGTTGCTCCTGTATCTAGTCCCAAATAACCCCGGGCTGCCTGAACTGCGATTTGTCCAGCGTCAGAAATTTCTTTAAGGTTACTGGCTGTTTTCAAATATTGAGTGTGCGGATTTGACGCTTCAACGTGTTTTTTTATCAGGGTATCGGTATAGGTCTTAACTTCAATGACCTTATCATCAACATACTCCCGTGTTGCCAAAACGACGGACGGGTCAATCTTCAGTGTCACAGCATCTGTGCCAGATACAATTAATACCATGCGGATAGTCTGCGTTCTTCCGCTGCCTTCCTCTAATTGTGGTTTGTATGTTTCTGGGCAGTTAGCTACGGCAATTAACACGCCGTCACTGTCAAATAGACCAAGTTCACGTATCCACCAACCACCTTCATTTTCAGGAATGATTTGTTCCACAATGATCTGGCTGGCGTTGGCTGGATCAACGGTGAGTAGATTGATTGCGCCGCGGCGTTTTTCCCCGAGTAGAGTCGTTTGTGTTGCATCAGGTGTCGGTAATGAGCCAGCACCGTCACCGACGGCGAGGTGTGTTAGATTTAGCTTCGTGCCGAGTGCGGTTGCATTTGCAATTTTTGCTGCACCTTGATTAGTCAAAATGGCATAGAATTTTGTTGTCATATTTTTACTCTTAAATTGTCAATCAAATGTACTGCTGCGCTACTGTAGACAGTGGCGGCTTACGGCAATGATTTCGGTAGACAGGAATAAACAGCCAATGTTTCGCTGCTGTAAGTGGCGACATTATTCGCATAATTTGTGCCTCAATTTGTTGGCTGCGCAAGTCTCCGCTTACCTGGACTCATCCCATTAATCGGCCGAAAATGCCCAAGCTAATTAGGGCAACAGGTTGGCCGGGTAGTTTTTCGGATTCCACCACGAATGCAATGAACGGCTATCTACTCAATCTTGCCTCTGGTTTGTACTACGGCACCCTCAAGGGTGACTTCAAGCGGCATTGAAGCGATTATTTACAGAGTCTTCGGAATGCAGATGTCAGTCGTACCGTAAATAGCCATGGTTAAACTTGCTATTTCGAGTTTCAGGCTGCCGGGAAGCAGCCATGTAACCTCGCATTTAGCTAACAGGCCCCCGTAATTCGAGAGCGAGAATAAACGTTCGACAAGCGTTGCCATGGTTTCAACTCTTGCTTGCAGGTTGTGCTGCAGAACGGACTTTGTGCCCTGTTGTCGCTGGCGCTGGGGTTGTTACGTTATCACCACGCTTAACAATCACTCGAGCCACCGACTCGTGTGTGGCAAATGTACAACTGCAATTAATGTTCTGGCATTGGTGATAACGCTCTTTGGTTGACTCACTCAGGTAACGGCTGGAACGGGTGTGAGCGACGTTACCGCATACTGGACAGTGCATCATAATTAAAGCTCCATGCTGCTTATTCAAGTTGTGCAATTTATATTACACTCAAAACTTGCAAATACAAGATGTGAGGTCAAAATTGAGTTCATTTTTCTGTTGTGTGGTAAGTAACGTCATCAAGCATCACCAGCAGATCCAATGAGCAGGTGTATCCGCTACTGCCCAGTTTGTGGGTGATTTTGTTGATGATCCAGCGCTGGCTATCAATCTGTGATTTGAAACCGCGGACGATGATTGGCGTATCTGGCACAAGATCTGGTCGTCCATACGCCAGGTTGATGGTGAATTTTGCCAATCCTTGCTGGATACGTTTGAATACGGCCTCGGCCCCACGCATTGCGGCATTTTTATCCCGAAAAATTTTAGGGATATTGAATACGTTACCTGCAGCACCGAGTAGATAGTTGTTTGGCGATTGTTGAGCGCCAGGCTTCGTCAGCGGTGAACCGGATGCGTTTTTGGGGACGTCGTGCAACTGACGGTCGAGGCGAATTTTTTTATTCGCTTCGTTTGGATTATCGGTATTGAGCCAGACGGCGCTGACGCCGGTATAGGCATTTTTATCTGCGATGCTGAAAGTATGCCGATCGCCATCATTGCGAGTAAGGACACTCATTGGCAGAGGTTCTCCGTTGCTGATACCTGCCAGACCTGGTTTGAAAAACGAGATTCTCTGGAAGCGAATACTCACCTTGGCGCCGTTAAGTGTTGCCAGTCGCACTAGAAATTGCAGGTCTGACTCATCGGTTTGATCGATATGCTTAATGGTTATTGTGCTTAGATTGGTGTCCATATCAGGAGGACGTAGTTTATTGCGCTCTGATATTTGTTTAACGATATTTTCCAGAGTGATATCTGAATAAGACTGGCTGCGTAATTGATTAAGTGAGGTTCTAAAATCAGCGCTGTTAGCCGATATTGTAAGCTGGTCCGGTGCGCCGGCGTGGGTAACGGTGTCAATGACGAATGAGCCATGTCCAAATAATGCTGAGCCTTGCCAGCCAATATAAAGCGTTAACAGCGCGCCGCGTCTCGGCATCATGAGCTGACCGTCACTGTCGTCCAGTATGATATTCAGAGAGTCTGCGGCAAAGCCGCTAGCGTCTTTCAACGTCAGTGAAATCAGCCTAGGTGCGATTGATGCGGTAATATCTTTGTCATCCAGTATGAGAATAAAATCAGGAGCAAACTTATCTCCGATTGGCAGGTAGGTGTCGGTTATCATGGGTTAAGCCCCACAGCCTGCTGCGCTTTGTTCAGCAGCTTTCCGGCTTTATCCAGTAGACCTTGCGCCTGCGTGCGCAGGTCGCCAAACATGGCGTAGAGAGACTCGTCTACGCGTTTCAAGGTGATATCAAAATTAATTTGTCTTGGCTGGCCATCAGGGAAAAGCTGTGTGCCTGTTTGGCTTAACCGTTGAATCACAAACATGCCATAAATCATTCCACTCCCTTCAATTAGCGGCCAGGCACGTCCTTGATCCGCCATTACCTGTAGCACGGCGAGCGAGATGCGCCCCCCGGTCAGTTCCGGCATTAATTGTCCCGATAGGGTGATGGTTTCGACGTCAGGACCGAGGAATTGTGAGGTTGCGCGTTGACCTACGCGTTTGTTTTCCGGCCACTGATAGCTAATATCACGTTTGATGGTTTGGTAGGGAAGAGTACGCAGCTTAAATACGTAGATCCCAAGGGTTAGCATCATGGTGTCTGTTCCTTAAATATTGGCAAATTGCGATTGTGCTAAACGGTCGTTGTCCCACTGCTGCTGCTGATTCAGTTGCTGATAGATCTGATGAATTTCCTCGCGATCCATCCCCGGAGTGGTATGAATCGTCACGTTATTGGTCACCGTTTTATTACTGGTAGAGGTGGTTGCACCGGGCGTCATCGCCGGTTGATAGGCCGTCAACGGGGAGCTGACCGTCTTGATGGAGGTATCGTGCTCTGATACGGATGTTGCAGACGGCGGTAGGTTGTTCTCCTGTTTTTTCTCCTTATTCATAAACCCCGCCTTTTCCAGCAATTCGACTACGTAACCACTGGCGTCTTTCACTAGCGATAGGGGGTAGGTTAGAACTTCACCCAAGATTTTCCCCATGGATTTTGCAACGTCTGAAATCTTGTTTAAGCCTTCTTGCGTCATTTTTACCGGGGTAAGGAATTCCTTGATTTTGCCAATCACGAAGCTGAAAATCTGGCCGATAGGCTCAAATATGCTTTTAAAGGGGGCTAGCGCTTCGAGAACGCCGTCGATAATGCCGCCAATAAATGCGGAGATGGGTTCCCAATACTTATAAATTAATGCCGCGCCTGCGACGACGGCGGCGATGACCGCGAAGATAGGGAGGCCGAGCGCGGCGAATGCAGCGCCGATAGCGCTGCCGACGGTGGTGAAAATACCGCCGAGCAGTGCGGCACCGCTCATCAGCATATTGATGGCGCTGAGAGCCGGAACAATAAAGGTGCCGATAGATGCTAGGCCGCCCAGCAATACTGATACGGCACCAGCAACGGTTATCAGCGTTGCGGTCAAGTCAGGGTTATCGCTTATCCATTGTTGCAAAGTATCCAGCCACTCGGTCGCTGTTTGCGTCAGTTCGCGCAGCATGGTGTTCTGTCCACCAAACAGATCGATGCGAATACGGTCCCAGCTGGCAAATAGTTTTTGTATATCGCCGTCCAGGTTGTCGCCTTGTACCGTGACTATCCCCTGAGCGGCACCGGCAACATTGCCGAGCGTTTTCCCGGGTGGGGCCAGCTGTGCCGCAGTTTGCTCCAGACTAGCCCCTTGGTTGAGTGCGTCGGGTGCGGCTGATAACAGCCGCTTGTTCAAATCCGTCAGGGGAAGCGCATAATTGTTGCTGGCTTTGGCCATGACGTCTGCGATGTTGCTGGCTTGATCGACAGGCAGCCTGAAGGCGTGTTGTACTTCGGTTAGTGCTTTTACCGCATCGTCAATACTGCTGCCGCTTGCCTTGGCCAAATTTAATGCTGCCGGTGTGGCGGCCAACACCGCTTCGGCGTCATAGCCGTTATTTGCCAGCGTTGTTTGCGCCTGTTGTATTTCGGCTGGCGTATTCACACTTTTTTGTCGTTGGCTGGCCTGTTGCTGAAGTGCTAGCAAGTGCGGATCGTTCTGCTTCAAACCTAACTGTGCCTGCAGAGCAGAAAGCTGTTTTTCGAATTGCATGCCGGGCGTGAGTAGCTGCTTGCCGCCGGTGAACAGCTTATCGCTGATTGCGGCGGCAGGTTCGGTAAATTTGCCCAGTGCATTAATACGCCCCTGACGGCGATCGTGATTAGCAAAAATTTGCGTACGATGTTGCTGGCGCAAGCGGCTTTGTTCGGCTCTGTTGGTGCCCAAAGTAGCCTGCGCATTATTCAGATGCCTGCTCTGCTGTTGCTGCGCTTCATCCAGCTGTGTGGTGTTGAAACCTTTTTTTTCGAGCTTTTTACTTAACTGTCCCTTTTGGATCGCGAGGAGTTTACGGTGTGCCCGCTGGATCACGTCGTCGAAGTTTAATTGTTGGACGGTTTGAATATCCTCCATAGAGGTTATGGACGCGGGCAGTGACGCACGCGCCGCTTGGTTTTGCTTTAACTGCTGCTGAACATCGTCGCTCTGACGCTTCAGTTCCGCCAGTCTTTTCAGCTGCGCGAGCTGTTGTTGCGCATAGTGAACTCGCTTGGACGACAAAATGACATTGCGGTTGGCTGCTTTTAGCGTGAAGCCGCTCAGAATAATATCGTCGACATCCTGTTGGTTACTCATCGGTTTCTACTCCACTACGTTGAAGGGCCCGGTGGCGCCAGTCGAGCAACTCCCCCAGCCCCATACCGTTCATCTCTGATGGCGGCCAGTGAAAAATCACCGCGATATCCGCCATCAGATCGTCCACGGTCAGCGCCGGGTCGATGCTTACTCCGCCGACTTCGGCGCTAAAAAACCGATCACCATGCCTGCCAGCGCGATAAGGTCTGGGAGTTCCAGACGGGCGCACTCTTCTTTGGTTAGGTTTGGATAGGTGACACGCGGCAAAATGGTGATCAGCGCGTCCACGTCGGCATTTGCCAGTGCCGCCAAGCCGATGCCGCGCAGGCTGCCTGCATTAGGTTTGGTTACCATCACTTCGCTAATCTCGCTGTCGCCGCGTTTAATTGGGGTATCGAGCACCACGGTGGTGTCCTGAGAGGTCATCATTTCCATGTTCTTTTCCTTAATTTTGTTTGCTATGGGCTAAAGGCGGCCAGCGTACGGCTGGCCGTCGGTATAACGATTACAGGCCGATGGCCTTGCGGTGTGCGGCCAGCAGGTCGACTCCGTTCACTTTCTCGATCATATTGACGGTATCGATCTCAATCAGCTCTTTGCCGTCGATGCTCAGCTTGAAGTAGGTGCAGTCGGTCGAAACCTTGGTTTCCGTGTCTTCACCTTGTTTGAGGTCGCCACTGTCGATCTCTTTATGGCGGCCGCGCATCACTACCTCCAGCGCAGAAACGTCGCCGCTGTCATCGCGTTGGAAAGAACCGGTAAAGCGCAACGGTACTGCGTCGACTTGGCCCCATTGCTTCAGTACCAATTCATCGATGCCGCCCATGGTCCATTCGACCACTAGTGCATCATCGTCCAGGCCAAAGTCGATCGAAGCCGCGCCATTCATGCCGCCGCCGCGGTATTTTTCCAGCTTGCGGGTCAGTTTCGGCATGGTCAGAGAGGAAACCACGCCCATATAGTTGAAACCGTCGTTAAACAGGTTCAGGTATTTCAATTTCTTAGGTAAGGCCATGTTGTTGTTCTCCTTAGCTGTTTACGGACGCGGCGAAGTTCGCCAGGTAGCGGTCGGTAATGCGTTGACGCAGAGTTAGGTCTTCCAGTGGCGGGACTGGGGTGTAGTCGTAATCGATGAACAATTTGCCCGCTTTGAGGGTTTCCTGATCGTTGGCGCTTTCGTCGTACCAGCAGTCGCCATCGATGATCAGACCGGCGGACTTCAGCTCGCGGAACTTGGCTTTAATGCCGTCGATCATGTCGCGGATCAGCGTAGGTGTAACCGGGCGGTCGATCGCCCACATATGCGCCTCAGCCATGGTGTCTGCCAGTACCTGTGCGGTACGGGTGTAGTTTTCAAACTGGAACAGCGGATCGTCAGCGCAGGTGCGGGAGCCCCAGAATTTGAAACCGTCTTTACGAATCAGCGTCGTGACGCAGGCTTCGTTTAGCAGATCGGCGTCGGTACCGACGGTTTGCAAATCCCAGAAGACGTTGGCGGAAATCCCGCTGACGCCGTTGACACCGACGTTAGACAGAGTTTTGTGCCAGCCAGTTTCCTGATCGATCTTGGCGCGTAGGCCGAGTGCACGGGCAGTGGCGTAGGCAATGTCGCTGCTGTTGGTTGTCGTGTTCCAGTTCACGAAGTCCGGCCAAATCAGCATCAGCTCACGCTGGCTAAAGTTTTTACGATAGGCAATGGCTTCGGATACCGTTTTGCAACCGTAGGCGCTGATGTACCCGAAAGCGCGTAGTTGCTGGCAAATGGTTGCCAATGCTGTTGCAACTTCTAGATTGTCATGGCCGGGAACGCCGAGAATGCGTGGTTTCACGCCTAACTCTGCCTGCGCTGCCAGTAATGCTTTCATGCCGGTATATTTACCGTTTTCGTCGGCACCGCCGATGATGTTAGAGGTGGTTGCTGCTTGGTCTTCCCCTTCTGCGACACGCACTACCACGGTGACAGGTTTAGCCTGGTCGGCAATGGCCAGTAGGGCATGGGCTAATGTGCCTTTTTTACCGGCCTTACCGCTGGCGGCTAGCACGTCGGTGATCAATACCGGTTGGTTAAGAGGAAATACGCTGGCATCGGCATCTTCTGCGGTACAAACCATGCCAATGACCGCCGTTGAGACGGTGGAAATTACGCGAGTGCCTTCGTTAATTTCAAGAACACGTACGCCGTGGTGATAATCACCCATAATCTTACTCCGTTGGTTGTTGGTAGGAGTAGGATGCCCGGGTGAGCGTTACGGCGCACGTCATTGGGTATGTATGGAATCTGATACAACAACTGGAAAAATAAGAAAAAAAACGCCCCAAGCGGGGCGTTTTCGTCTGCGCGTAAGGTGGCGTTTGCTGATCACATATCGAATATTTTCAGCTTCGATGTGTACAGTGAAAAATGACTGCTGGAATTATGGCTAAAATAGATTTCTGGCTGGTAGTTGACGATTACTCATCAGAACCTCCCACACTTAAGGTGTAACTAGAGCAGTAAGACGCCTGCGTTTTATCCAGCACGATATCGCTTTGCGGGCTATTCAGCTCAACGCGCTGGACACCTTCGGCATGTAGTGCGGCATAAATTGCTGACAGACGAATATCGCGCCCCAGCCGATGTTGCGCGGTGATATAGTTTTTTAGTTTGGCCTCAGCAGCGCTGCGGATCGGCTCTGCTTCTGGACCAGGGTAGAGGTAAAGTACGGCATCAATACGATAAGTAACGATATGGGCGGACTGTACCGTTACGCGATCGGCCACCGGGCGTACGTCTTCAGCGTTCAACGCGCGGTCAACAATGGCCACCAGTTCATCGCTGGCGGAGCCGTTACCTTCACGGGAGAGTACAGAAATGATCACGCTGGCTGGACTTGGGCTGGTGGCCGAAACGTCAGCTACCCGGCCGTCAGCGGAGCGGCCGTGATATTCGTAAGCGCCGCTGGAACCGGCAACGCTGAGTCCCTCAAAGGCCTGCTGAATGCGTACGCGAAAATCGCTGTCGGACTCCAGAATCGCCGCCACGGGAGGCACCACGCTGTTATCGGCTTCTGCTATCACCAGCCGTTCTACCTGGAAGTTGGCACCAATCTGATCTAAATCGCTGCCGCTGGCGTAGCCGAGCATAACGGCCTGCGCCGCTTCATTAATACGTTGGCGCAGGATGAGTTCGCGATAGGCATTCTCTTGCAGTAGCTTAACGATGGGCTCAGATTCTAACGCCAGTGTACGGGCGATCGCCTCGCGTTGTTCTGGTGGATAAAGCGAAATCAGTGTGGTTTTGCGTTCAGACAGCAAAGACGCATAATCTAAAGGTTCCACCACCGTTGGGGCGGGTAATAAACTCAAATCAATCGTTGGCATAATGTCAGCTCACTGAAACAGAAAAAGAAAAGCTATCGGGAGTATCGGTACGGCTTCCTGCTATCTCCACCACCATTTTTCCGTCGAAGGTGGTGTCGATGGTGATAGCGGTCAAACGGATGCGCGGTTCCCACTGCAGCAGCGCGCTGTAACAGGCGGCCATAATTTGCAAACGCAATACATCGTTTTGCGGCTGATCAAGCAGTTCAGAGAGTAACGATCCGTAATTACGGTTCATGACTCGTGAGCCAATTGGGGTGATAAGAATGTCACTTACCGACTGGCGAATGTGTTCTATGTCGGCGATGGCACGGCCGGAGGTGCAGTTCATGCCGAGATATTTTGCGTTGTTCATTGTGGTTTCCCCGTCTGGCCTCCGCCGTTTTGCACACCGCCGTGAGTATGGTTATGTACCACAATGCCGTTGGAGGTGAGGCTGCCGCCGGTATGGCTAAGGTCACCGCGCAGCGATCCGCCTTGACGGAGGATCAGCGAGCCGGTGGTTAACTGTTGGGTGCATTCCACTTCGGGTGCATCCAGGGTGATTTTGCTGCTGGCACGGCAAATAATGTTGTCAGCAGTGACCGTTACGCTATCGCCAGCTTCGACAGTCGCACTTTTGATGCCGACAGCTTTCAGTGCGCCTTGGGCGGGTTCGTATTCGATCACCGCGCCGTCGGGGAAGGCGATGTGCACCGCGTCGGCCGAATGGGAAGGGGCCGGGTAATCGTTGGAAAATACCCCGGGCAGCACGAAGGCGGTATCCAGCTCGCCGCCTAATGACAGCACGAGCACCTGTTCACCTAAGCTGGGCGCCCACCAACTGCGCGAGCGTCCGGCGCGGCTAGTCAGCCAGTTCAGCCAGTCCGTGATGTTACCGCCGGTAGCTACACGGCAGCGTCCGCGTTCAAGATCGATCTCGCTGACGGTGCCAATACGAATTAAGTTGCGCACCAGGCGCTGAATATCAGAGTTATATACGTTCATCTGTTAAGAGTGCCGCTGTGAGAGTGTGGCGGCAATGCGATCGTGTTTGGCGAGTTTCAGCACAACACGCGTCACAGTTGCCGGGAATTTAGGGGTGTTTGAATGTGCTAATCAATTCGCCGTGCAGGTAAACCTCAGTAAAGCACATCACATTCTGTGGTTCCGGCGGTTCAGGCAGTGGCGTGATGTGTAAGGCTCCGTCGCGTACGTCGACCTGAATGCGTTCGGTTAACTGCAAATGCAACTCGAGTGGGTCAGCCGTGTTGATGCCACTTTTAAACCCAAAGCCATTTTTGCGTTTTTCAACATTGGCAAGCAGGTCTGGTTGGTGGCTACGCAGCCACGCCAGTACCGTCACCATCACTAGGTCAATATCTTCGGTGCTGTTGTCGTTCAGCGTGATATTGAGTTGGTACTGATATTCAAATGATAGTGATGCACCGAGTGTGGAAACCACACGGCCGTTATCAAGCGTAATAACCAGTTTTTCAGGTTGTTGCTGCAACATGGGCAGCGCATTAATTAATGCGTCACGCAGTTGGTTGGGTTTTAACATCATGTTTCTCCTGGCACTGTTTAATGGCCTCGATTTGCAGTGCGCAATGCGTTAGCGCCTGTTCGAGTTGGCGAATATCAGCACTCAGCTCGCCGTTGGTATTAGGGTGATTGCCGGGGATTGGGCAACTGTTGACTTTTGGACAACCAATGTAAGTAATTTGTGACATTGGCGAAGGCGGGCGCTGGTGCAGCCGGATAACATCATCAGGCACAGCAGCGTCTTGCCAATCGCGTAACTTTTTATTTTCATTAGTTAACCTCTGTAGTTGTTGTTCGCGACGCTGCACCAAGCGATCGGCATTGCTCAGTGATTGGCGTAGGGCCTGTTCGGCCCGTTGCCGCTGCTGCGTTTGTTGCTGGAGTTGAACGATGAAGTCATCACGGGTTGTCAGGGCGGTTTGCAATGCCCCGATGCGCTGTGTTCCTTCCTCCAGATGTTGTTGCAACCGTTGGTTTTGCCATTGCAGTCCGGCCAGGAGTATCAATAGCAGTACGCTTAGGCCGAGTATTATGCGGTTCATGAAGAGGCTCCTTGCAGGCAGCGTTTTTGCTCAGCGGCGCGACGACGTTCCAAGCCGTTACTTTTCACGCCGTTGACATACACCCAACGTGGTAATTGGTCGCAGGCTTGCCGCCACCGTTGTTGCCGAATAAAGTGAGCCAGCGTTGATTGGCAGGCTGCATTCACACCCACATTGAAAGTAAATGCGCTGACTGCGTCGTAAACAGGTTGTGGCATCGTGACGGGCATGCATCGCGCGAGGCCTTTTTCCACTGTTCTCACATCGCTAAGTAGATTGTTGGCAACCTGTTGCTCAGTAATGGCGCCATGGGGTTTCACCCCGGCGGTATGGCCGATACCGTTGGTCCATACTTTGGCGCTGCACTGATAAGGTGTTAGTTGGCAACCTTCAAAATCTGCAATCAGGCGTAAGCCCTGTTCCGATGTCTGTAATTGGCTGAACTGCGGGAGTAATGCGGCCAGCGCCAAGATGGCGGCCGCACTGCAACGTTTAATGGTCGAGTTCATCGTATACCCCGCGTTTGAGGCCGTTTTTCCTCAGCGATCGCAATAGTTGATAGCTTTTACGACGGTAGTACCAGTTCACCAAGAAGGTACCCACACCGACGGCGGCACCGATCAGTACGGCAATATCCTCAGGAGAATGGCGTCCAAACCACGCCAAACAGGCAGCAACGAGGTAACAGAGTGTTGACGTGAATTTTTCCATCGTTCAGTCCCACAGTTTTACCGTTTCCCGCTTGGCGGCGATGGTTAACTCCGGCAGCTCGACCGGATAACCATGTGGCAAGACGGGGCCATACTGTGCGAGTCCGGTATTTGTGTGATAAACCTGTTCCACCACGTTTTGCGTAGTGCCGTAATAACGCCAGCAGATAGCGTCAACGGTGTCGCCTTGTTGTGCATAAATTTTCATCATTAACCATCCTGCGATGTGGTTATCTGTGATAGGTGCGTATATCGCGCCCGTTTATGCTTAGTTTCACGATGAGGACAACGTGCTGCAATTTATGAGGATTGTGAGTGCTGTGGCACAACTGACAGTAAACAAATGCGGGCGATATAAATAAAAAACCCGCCAATTGGCGGGTGAAAAGAATGTATTTTGCGCTGTGTGTGAATGTATTTATCGGGGATTTTGATGGCTGGCTGGGTAGAAAATTTCTTGATATTCGTTATCGGGCAGAACCTGGCTAGCCAGATCGGAAATCAGCGACATGGCGATCAGAAACTCAGAGGTGCTGCATTGTGCCGCTTGGGATACGTCCGCGATAAACTGGATGCGCGACAGTGTTAATTGTTGTTTATCCAAGGCTTCCACTGTTTTTCCCCTTTTGTAAATATACTGTTTATTTATACAGTATTAAGCAAAATGCTAAATGCGTCAATGGGTGTCCGCAGCATTTGCTCAGTAAAATAAATGAATGGCAAATAATCGAGCTTTTACCGGCTTGAGGTTAATCGGGTACGAAATAGCGTATTCTCTCTTCTTTATACTGCTGGCAATCAGTGCAGTAGCGAAGGCAGGGAACGGTGATACGACGTGCTGCTGGGATGATTTCATTACATACTTCACAATGCAATGTAGGCGGGATACGCACCGCCAATCCTGCGAGCGCGATCTTTTCTGCCAGTATCGCTGCTTGGTATTCCTGAGCGATATCAATAAGGCCTGCCATAAAACTGCACTCCTGTTTTCATGTTCTGGATTGCAAACAGCACGTGATAACCTGATGAGCGTAATAACTTGCAAAGTCGAGCATAAAGGACGTGGCGAAGTTTTATGAGTCAGGTAAGATTATATTGCGTGCTATTTGACGCGGCTAACTCGCTATTAGCGTGGCTTAGTGTTTGCATTTTCGGCAATCATAACGCATCATTTAGTCATAAGTGACATTTGATGCAGTGCTGTGCTTTAACAGCGAATGTCGCGTACTTTAGATCGCAAAATGCGACTTGTAAATGAAAGTTTTGATTGTGGCCGGGGAATGTATGCGCGAAGACATAATGAATGACAATGCTGCCGTTGGTGCGGTGATTGAAAGAATTCTTTCTGCTTATGGTGTTACTACACAAAAAGAATTGAGTGAAATCCTTGGGATAGCGCCGAATAATATCAGTAGCTGGCAGCAACGAGGGAGCGTACCAGGATATGTCATTATCAGTTGCGCGTTGGCTACTGGGGCAGATCTCGCTTGGCTCATGACGGGGGAGCTTGCAAAAGCGAAACCAGCGTTCAAGCCATTACCGGCGGTGCATGGCAAAGCTTTATATGAGCGTGTATTGGCTTCTGGCGGCAAAAATGTGCTTCGTCGCATTCTGGAGGCTTATGGTTTTAGCCTGCAAAAAGAGTTAGGTGATCTGTTGGGGATTTCATCTGGCACCATGAGTACTTGGGTGCGGCGTAACTATTTTCCTGGCGATATCGTTGTGACCTGCGCCTTAGATACCGGTGTTTCTCTTCAGTGGCTAGCAACTGGGCAAGGGGAAATGCAGGGCGCCGCTTCGGCGACGATGGTTGTTCCGGGTACGGTACGTGCATTGCCTAAATATCAGTTAATTGCCGGTAAATTGATCGATGGCGGTAAATGGTTGGCCGATCCGGCGTTGATTCCAGCGAATGTGGTTCAACCCGCTTACGTTGATGGCGGCCGTATCGCGTGGCTGGTGGATTTATCCGTCACGCATATTGCGAATGGACGTTGGTTGATAGACATTGACGGTAACCTGGATATTTACGACATCGCGCGCTTGCCCGGAAATCAGGTTCAAGTCAGCGGCGGAAGCACCGATTTTCAATGTTCAACGGATGCATTGAAAGCGTTGGGCATGGTTTGGTTGACACTGACGCAACAGGCATAAAAAAGCTCTGAGCTTGATGGCAAAGTCGTCTGATGGCTCGAGATACCCGGGCCTAGCGTAGCGAGGGGCGCTCCGGTGGCTTACGCCACTATGACCCCACCGCCACGCTTTCCCTAATAACGGGCTTTGTTTGCAGTCTGAGCCCACGGGTTAGTGGGCTAAGCATTACAGCATCGATTAAAGGCCGTAAACCAGTGTGACTGAGGTTGTGGTGTCTGTTTTTTTCGGTGCAGAAGCTGGCGGCTCACTGTTGTAGGTTACGGTATAGGCTAGTCGCAACGAAAATTTATCGTTGATCGCCACATTCAATGCAGTTTCCGAATTCAATGTAAGATCGTCGTTTGCTAACGCGGAGAAGCCCTCCGAGAGTTTGGCGTTATCCGTTAATTGATACGTGTAGTTAGCGGCACCATAAGCCAGCGCTTTGGTGGTACGCCCGCCATGGCGATATTCATCATGACGTACGCCAGGGCCGAGTTCGACGCGCAGGTCGTGAACCGGGCCATTGAAGATCTGACGACCGTAACCGCCGGTCAACGTTGAGCGGGAATCATAACCAGCGTAGCGATCGTTCAGCCAGCTTGCCTGCCCAAACAGATAGTTACGATCGGTCATGTTGTAACGGGTACGGCCGCCGACTTGGTATTTTTCTGATGAACGCACGTTCGAAGACGTGGTGTTATTGGCGGAGCCCCACAGACTGTAGGCACTGACGGTGTTGAACCAGGTCAGGGATGTACTGGCCAGCAGAGTCGAGCTTTCTGAATTACCAGATTGTGCGTTATAACCAGCTTGAATGTTCCCCTCAAACGGTTTTTTCGCGGTGGTCGGATCGTCCATCGCGGTAAACAGCGTATTGTTGGCAAAGGATGAAAAACTGGTGAAGGTGATCAAACAGCTAATGTATAGCGGGATAGCGCGTTGAGCGCGTGCAAAGAGCATTTTGGACCCAGTTGGTTAATGTGTTAGGTGATGGCGGTCGCATTATATCGATTCGTCTTGGCGACCAAAATAGCGCCGATTAGCATAAGTTTTTAATTTTTAACACTGCGTTATTCTATTTTTTTATGCTGATCATGCCGGTTTTTGTGAGAGAAAATACCAAGAGCCCTTGCTGTTTAACGGGTTTTTGATGTTAAATGTCGCTTGGCGGCAACGGTTTTACGTTGTCGCCAAGGTAAAGCATTACATGAAAGTGGTCACCAACAGATAGCCTGTGATACATGAGCACAATACGCCGATAAATCCGGGAATAATAAAGCTGTGGTTGATGATGAATTTACCAATGCGTGTCGTTCCTGAGCGATCGAACCCAATGCAAGCCAAATCACTGGGGTAGGTTGGTAATACGAAGTAACCGTACGCCGCTGGGAAGAAAGCCAGTAGCATTTTGGGATCGACGCCCAGTTGTAGCCCCATAGGGGCAATCGCGGCCAGTGCTGCTGCCTGGCTATTTACCAGCTTTGATACCAAGAATAATACGATGGCATAGGTCCATGGTTGGCTTTTTACTACGTCTTCTAGCAGCAGTTTCAAATCCCCTAAGTGTGCTTGGAAGAAGGTATCACTCATCCATGCGACACCAAATACCGAGAAAATTGCCACCATTCCAGCCTTGAATACCGCGCCATTAGCGATATCGCTAGGTTTCACCTTACAACTCATTAGCATGATGGCGCCGGCAATCAACATCATCATCTGAATCACCAGATTCATTGACAGTGGTTTCAGTACGCCTTTGACGGCAAAAGAGGGGCGCAAATCGGCAAATGCACCCAGTAGTACCACGACGACAATTGCCGCAAAGAAAATCAGTGTCGACCAATAGGCTTGCTTGGAAAAGCGCTGATTCAGCAGTGTTTCCGTGCTGCCATAGATGAAAGCGCGTTGTTCGGGATCGCTAATGCGTGCTTGGAACTCTGGATCTTTATCCAAATCTTTGCCGCGGCGCAGGCTCCACAGCGCGGCCATTAACACGCCGACTAATGAGGAGGGGATAGAAATCGCCAATATTTCCAGCAAGGTATAGGCCTTACCAATGCCATGCCCGGCGGCAATAATCGAAACTAGGGACACCACAGCGACGGATACCGGGGAAGCGGTAATGGCCATTTGCGATGCCACTGAGGCTACGGCCATTGGGCGCTCCGGGCGGATACCTTTTTTGATGGCGATGTCAGAAATGATTGGGAACATGGTGTAAACCACATGACCGGTACCGCACAGGAAGGTCAGTGTCCATGTGGTGAACGGGGCTAACAGGGTAATGTGTTGTGGATGGCGGCGCAGTAGCCTCTCGGCATATTGCATCATCACATTCAATCCGCCCGCAGTTTGCAGTACTGACGCACAGCCAATGACGGCGAGGATGGTGAGCATGACGTCAACTGGGGGTCTCCCTGGCTCCAGACCGAACACAAAACACAGCAAGAATAAACCGATACCGCTGATTAATCCCAACCCCATACCGCCATAGCGAGTGCCAACCAGCAGGCAAAGAATAATAATTGCGAATTGCAGAGTGATCATGGGTGTCCCTTTGTGAAAGAAAGAATAATGTGGCTCACTGGCCTGACTTACCGGTTATCTAACCCTAAAGAGGTGTGAGTCGATGATCGCCATCATTATTTAATTGCTTGGGAAGGACTATGAGATTGCGCAATGTTTATTCATGGAGATGATTAATTTGAGTGATGGTGTGACAGAGTAAAGACGTGGGTGTGACTTTTTGTGTAATTTAAAGTTTACGATTAATCGTTGATCTCACATCGAAGTGTACAGATATCATAGGTGGGTTTTATTATTAATTGTTTTATTTATCTTATATAAATCAATCAATTAAATTTATTTTATTGTGATTGATACGGCGCATTGTAATTATAGTAATTTTTTATTTACGTTATTTGGATTGAAATGTTTACATTGCATGATAAGGTAGAGCCAGTAACGTGCAATGTTGACTGATCCACGCTCACGCATAACGGTAAACGACGGGAAATAACATCATGCAAAAAGACGCGCTCAATAACGTACATATCAGTGCAGAACAGATCTTGATCACGCCGGAGGAACTAAAAAACCAGTTTCCTCTTAGCGCTAATGACGAAAGTGAAATCGCAGCGGCACGTAAAACGATCGCGGATATTCTTCAGGGGCGCGATCATCGTCTGCTGGTAGTATGCGGCCCCTGTTCGATTCACGATCCTGATGCTGCGTTAGATTACGCGCGCCATTTGAAAAACCTGTCGGCTGAATTGAGCGATCAGCTATATATCGTTATGCGTGTCTATTTTGAAAAACCCAGAACGACCGTCGGCTGGAAAGGTTTAATTAATGACCCGTACATGGACGGCTCGTTTGATGTGGAAGCGGGTTTGCATATGGCGCGTCGCTTGCTGCTGGATCTGGTAGGGATGGGATTGCCGTTAGCAACCGAGGCCTTGGATCCGAACAGCCCGCAATACCTTGGCGATCTCTTCAGCTGGTCGGCGATTGGCGCGCGAACGACCGAATCACAAACTCACCGTGAGATGGCGTCTGGCCTGTCGATGCCGGTAGGCTTTAAAAATGGTACTGATGGCAGTCTCGGTACGGCAATTAACGCGATGCGTGCTGCTGCCATGCCACACCGTTTTGTTGGTATCAATCAAGCTGGGCAAGTGTGCCTGTTACAAACCCAGGGCAACCCTGATGGTCATGTCATCCTGCGCGGCGGCAAGACGCCAAATTACAGTACGGAAGACGTCGCCGCTTGTGAAAAACAGATGCGGGACGCGGGACTCCATCCTTCCTTGATGATAGATTGCAGCCATGGCAATTCAAACAAAGATTACCGCCGTCAACCTGTGGTAGCCGAATCTGTGGTTGAGCAGATCAAAGCGGGTAACCGTTCGATTACCGGCATCATGCTGGAAAGCCATCTGAATGAAGGCAGCCAATCTTCCGAGCAGCCACGTGTTGATATGCGTTACGGCGTATCTGTTACTGACGCGTGTATCAATTGGGAGAGCACCGAGACGCTGTTGCGACATATGCATCGAGAACTGGGCGCAGCATTGATGGCACGTACTGGAGAGTAGTGATTTATGGTGGCTGAACTGACCGCGTTGCGCGATCAAATCGATGAAGTAGATAAAGCGCTGCTGGATTTGTTGGCAAAACGTCTGCATCTGGTGGCGGAAGTAGGTGAGGTTAAAAGCCGCCACGGGTTACCGGTTTATGTACCAGAGCGCGAGGCGGCCATGCTGGCCTCGCGTCGTGCCGAAGCCGAATCGCTTGGTGTTCCGCCCGATCTGATCGAGGATGTGTTGCGGCGTGTAATGCGTGAGTCGTATACCAGCGAGAACGATAAAGGCTTTAAGACTCTGCAGCCTCAATTGCGGCCGATTGTCATTATCGGCGGCGAAGGTCAAATGGGGCGGTTGTTCAATCGCTTGCTAACCCTGTCTGGTTATCAGGTGAAGGTGTTGGATAGGCAGGATTGGCCCCAGGCTGAGGGCTTGCTGGCCGATGCGGGTATGGTGATTGTCAGTGTGCCAATTCATGTCACTGAGCAGGTAATCCAGCGTCTGCCACCGTTGCCTGATGACTGTATTCTGGTGGATTTAGCGTCGGTGAAAGATCGTCCATTGCAAGCCATGTTGGCGGTGCACCGTGGACCCGTGTTAGGACTACATCCGATGTTTGGTCCTGATGTTGGCAGCGTAGCCAAGCAGGTGGTGGTGTATTGCGATGGGCGCGAGCCGCAGGCCTATCAATGGCTACTGGATCAACTGCAAGTGTGGGGGGCCCGTCTACATCGTATTAGCGCGGTAGAGCACGATCAGAACATGGCTTTCATTCAAGCGCTGCGCCATTTTGCTACCTTTGCTTATGGTTTGCATCTGGCTGAAGAGAATGTTCAGTTGGAGCAGCTTTTAGCGTTGTCCTCACCGATTTACCGCTTGGAATTGGCGATGGTGGGGCGGCTGTTTGCACAAGATCCGCAGCTGTACGCGGACATCATTATGTCTTCACAAGAAAATATTCAACTGATCAAACGCTACTACACGCGCTTTGGCGAGGCGATTAAATTGCTGGAGCATGGTGATAAACAGCAATTTATCAACAGCTTCCAAAAAGTAGAGCAGTGGTTTGGTGATTATGCCCAGCGGTTCTTGGTCGAAAGCCGTTCGCTGTTGCGTCAGGCTAATGATAGCCGTCAGTAAATGAATTACCGCGTCATTTGAGGTCTGGCAGTTGCCAGACCTTTTTTACGTGGTTTAGGAAGGATCAACCGGCACCACGTTTTCGCTAGGGTAGCAGCCCAGCACTTTCAGTGAACGGGTAATTGGCGTCAGATTTTGCAACGCTTTTTGCATCGACTCGGCGCGAATATTCGCCTGTACATCGATATAAAACATTTCTTCCCACGGATTGCCATTGATCGGGCGAGATTCCAGCTTAGTCATGATAATTCCGTTATCACGTAGTACCAGCAGTGCTTCGACCAACGCCCCGGACTGTTGGCCGGTCGCCATAATGAAGGTGGTTTTCGCGGGAACTTGTGCGGAAACGTCGATGGCTTTGCGCGCTAATACAATGAAGCGCGTGATGTTCTGTTGCTGGTTTGCCAGATTGTGTTCCAGCACTTGCAGGCCATACAAGGCACCACCCGCTTCGCTACCCAGTGCCGCGGCGTTCGGGGACTTAAGTTTGGCGACCTTTTCCATTGCTGCTGCGGTGCTCTCACAGTATTCGATTTTCCACTGCGGATAGCGGCTGATAAATTGACTGCATTGTTGAAAGGGTTGTGGATGGCTATAAACCGTTTCAATTTTGCTAAGGTCAGTTTCCCCGGCAGTGAGTACGCAATGGTCAATGGGATTGGTCAGCTCGCCGACGATCGACAAGCTGGTATGTTGCAGCAAGTCATAGACGTCGTTAATGGAGCCTGAACTGGTATTCTCAATGGGTAACACCGCGTAATCGGCTTGACCGGTTTCAACTTGGGTGAAGATGTCTTGAAACTTCTGGCAGCCATGTTCGATTAATTGATCGAAATGGCGCGCGGCGTACTGACGGGCAGCGAGATGAGAATACGAGCCTTTAGGGCCGAGGAAGGCAATGCGTGCAGAGTGTTGACTGGTCTGATTAAGTTGATGCTGTAGCAGCGCCTGCTGGGTGAGTACGGAATCTTCGATGATAAGCTGGAACAGACGAGTGACGTAGAACCCGTCCAAGCCGTATGGTTTCGCGGCGGTAATGAGTGAATCCAGTAAATCGCGCTCACGTTCTTTATCACGAATGGGCCGATGGGAATGTAATTTAGTTTTGCCCACCTCCAGCGCCAGTTCGCGGCGTTCTGCTAGCAAAGCCAACAGTTTCATATCCAACGCGCTAATGCGCTCACGCAGCTCGAGTAACGGGTTATCAGTCATAATCAGCTTTGCCTTGTATTTTTCTAATAATCATAAAAAAAGCCCCCTGATTTCAGGAGGCTTTACTGTTCGTCTTCGCATTCTTTATCACACGACGAAACGCCTCCCTATCAGGGGAAGGTAAAAAAGAATGCGAAGAAAAACGGTTTACGTTGCATTGGTAACTTATCTCACTCATAGGTCAGGTTTTAAAGTAACCGCAGGCTTTTGATTGTGTCAATAAAAAAGCAAAACAAAAAACGCGCCAGATGGCGCGTTGGAGGTGAAAACGTCGTCAAATCATTACTCTTGTTCTGGCTCAACTTCTGGAACAATATCTTTCACGCTGGCATGAGAGCGGCGTGCTTCACCTTTGTGCTGCACCTTGTTGAGCTGGCGTTCCAGCTTGGCGATCAGATCGTTGATAGCGGTATACATATCTTCGTGTTTGGCGCTGGCAACGAGCGGGCCATTTGGCGTCGTAATGGTGGCGTCGGCAACAAACCCTTTGGGTTCTTTGGATAAAACGATATGTGGGTTAATCAGTTGCGCCTGCCACTTTTCCAATTTAGTGAGACGGTCTTCGACATGATTACGGATGGCGGGGGTGATATCCATTTGTTTGCTGGTAATGTTGAGTGTCATATAATTAACCTCTCTTGTCTTTCCGTCTTGGATGTCTCCAGCATACCCCGCTTTTTGCACCAATGGGTGATGAAAATCACCTTTTTTTGTCACTTTTTGCAAAGTTAGTTCAATCTGTGATTCAGAATCTGAATACGCTAACTAGCACTTGAGTCTTGTGGACAGAACGCGCATTATCGATAGGTTAACCGGTGAGGATTGTTTGTTAACACCGTGTTTTTTCTTGTGTATTGTTCCAGCCAGCTTTCCGTGCGCCACCAATGAAAACGGCAGCCGTGGCTGCCGTTTTGTTTATCTGCCGAGTGATACAGCGGGTTAGGTTGGATTGGCAGCGATAATTTTCGCCACTTTATCCGCCTGGCTGTTCAATTGCAGCTGCTTGTAAGCATTTTCCATCAGGGGTAACGCATCGCGCGTTGCTTTGGTATCCGGGTATTCACGCATCATTTGTTCAACACGATTAACAACCGCGACGTAAGCACCGCGTTTAGTGTAGTATTCCGCCACTGAAAGCTCATACTTGGACAGACGGTCCTTCAGGTACACCAAGCGCTTTTGTGCATCTGGCGTATACTGGCTGCTTGGAAACTGCTGAATCAGTTGGCTAAAATCGCGAAACGCAGTGCGAGCATGCTGTGGATCGCGGTCTGAACGATCGACCCCGAAGAAGCCCTGCAACGCACTGTCATCTAACGCCATATCCGTCAAACCGCGCATGTACATCACGTAATCGATGTTCGGGTGCGTCGGGTTCAGGCGCATAAAGCGATCGATAGATGCCTGCGCCAGTGGCAGATCGGCCGATTTATAGTAAGCGTAAATCAGATCCAGCTGCACCTGCTGGGAGTACGGCCCGAAAGGATAGCGGTTGTCTAACGCTTCGAGTTGCGTAATCGCGCCCTTGAAGTTACCGTCCTGCAGTTTTTGCTGGGCGTTAGCATAGATTTCCGAAGGAGGGTTGTCGGGAACCGCATCCTTGGAACTGGAGCAACCTGCCAGCGCCAGGCTCAACGTGGCTGCCGCCACCAGATATTTCATACGCGTCATGACGTTTTGATTATCCTCAGGGTGTTATTCCGGGAGACTGTCCGTTAAGCTCCCGACAAAGACCAGTTACAATAGCACATTATATTAAACGGCATCGCCGTGAAAACCCAACGTTAACGAAGAAGCTGCATATGGCACAACAAGTACAACTCACCGCAACGGTGGCCGAATCTCAACTCGGACAACGTTTAGATCAGGCTTTGGCCGAATTGTTCCCTGATTATTCACGATCTCGCATAAAAGAATGGATTCTGGAAGAACGGGTGCAGGTCAATGGCAAAACGATAAATAAACCGAAAGAGAAGGTGCTGGGGGGAGAGACGGTTGCTATCGATGCGCAGATTGAAGAAGAAGCGCGTTGGGAGCCGCAGGATATCCCGCTGGATATCGTCTACGAAGATAGCGATATTTTGGTGATCAACAAGCCGCGCGATTTGGTGGTTCACCCGGGCGCAGGTAATCCAGATGGCACAGTGCTCAATGCCTTGCTGCATTATTACCCTGAAATTATTGACGTTCCGCGGGCGGGTATTGTTCACCGTCTGGATAAAGATACGACGGGGTTGATGGTCGTTGCCAAGACGGTACCGGCGCAAACCCGTTTAGTGGAAGCGTTACAAGCGCGTGAGATTACTCGTGAATATGAAGCGGTGGCGATCGGGACGATGACTGCTGGCGGCTCGGTGGAAGAGCCCATTGCGCGTCACTCGACTAAGCGTACTCACATGGCGGTGCATCCGATGGGTAAGCCTGCGGTGACGCATTATCGCATCATGGAGCATTTCCGTGCCCATACGCGTTTGCGCTTACGCTTGGAAACCGGCCGTACCCACCAAATCCGTGTGCATATGTCGCATATTAGCCATCCGCTGGTGGGCGATCCGCTCTACGGTGGTCGCCCTCGTCCGCCGAAAGGCGCGTCAGATGCCTTCATCACCACGTTACGCGGTTTTGATCGACAGGCGCTGCACGCAACGATGCTGCGCTTGTACCATCCAATCAGCGGTATCCAAATGGAATGGCATGCGCCGTTGCCGCAGGATATGGTCGATTTGATCAACGCGTTAAAGGCAGATACCGAAGAATTTAAAGATCAGATGAACTGGTAATGAATTCGCTTATTCACCCAAGCTGGCTATTGCCACCGGGCGTGGCTGCATGTAGCACCACGCGCCACGGTGGGTTTAGCCAGGCACCCTACGAATCGCTTAACCTTGGCACTCACGTCGGTGATGACGCCGCAACGGTACAGCGTAATCGTGAATCGCTGGTGGCCAGCGCTGGCCTGCCGCAAATGCCGTATTGGTTGACGCAAGTGCACGGAACGCGGGTGTTGAGACTGGAAGGAAAAGTGCCGACAGACCTCTGCGCGGATGCGGTTTATAGCAATCAACCGGGGCAGGTGTGTGCGGTGATGACCGCAGATTGTTTGCCGGTCTTGTTCAGCTCGCTGGCAGGTAATGAAGTTGCTGCGGCTCATGCGGGTTGGCGCGGGTTGTGTGATGGCGTATTAGAGAAAACGGTGTCGGAGTTTGCTGCTGAACCGGATCAGATCAGCGTGTGGCTTGGCCCGGCGATTGGGCCACATCAATTTGAGGTCGGTGCTGAAGTCCGTGAGGCTTTTATGGCGGTTGATACTGCTGCGAACATGGCGTTTACGCCCTGTGGCGATAAATATCTCGCCGATATCTATTTATTAGCACGCCAGCGTTTGCACGCAGTTGGAATTAACGCCATTTATGGTGGTGATCGCTGCACCGTTAGCGAGGCCAGTCATTTCTTCTCTTATCGCCGCGATGGAATAACCGGACGACTGGCAAGTTTAATCTGGCTGATATAACCTATTGAATTAAGACGATCCACTGATGTATGACGTTGTACTCGTAATAATATAGTGGCGAAATAACCTTGAAAATTTGAGGGATGACCTCATCTAATCTCCAGTAGCAATTTTGTCCTATATTGGAGGTGTTATGCGTCTGGATCGTCTTACCAATAAGTTCCAGCTTGCCCTCGCCGATGCCCAATCTTTAGCCCTGGGGCACGACAACCAGTTTATTGAACCGTTACATCTGATGAGCGCTCTGCTTAATCAGGAAGGGGGCTCGGTTCGTCCTTTGTTAACTTCTGCCGGTCTCGATGCCGGGCGCGTGCGTACCGACATCGAACAGGCTCTATCTCGTCTGCCGCAAGTTGAAGGTACCGGTGGGGATGTACAACCGTCGCATGAATTGGTGCGTGTACTGAACCTGTGCGACAAGCTAGCACAAAAGCGTGCCGACAAATTCATTTCTTCCGAATTGTTTGTGCTGGCAGTGTTGGAAGATCGCGGCACATTGACTGACCTACTCAAAGCAGCCGGTGCATCAACCGATAAAATCAGTAAAGCCATTGAGCAAATGCGGGGAGGGGACAGCGTGGAAGATCAAGGTGCTGAGGATCAGCGTCAGGCATTGAAGAAATATACCATCGATCTTACCGAACGCGCGGAGCAAGGCAAACTTGATCCGGTCATCGGTCGTGATGAAGAGATCCGTCGCACCATTCAGGTACTGCAACGTCGCACTAAAAACAATCCAGTGCTAATCGGTGAACCCGGAGTGGGTAAAACCGCGATCGTTGAAGGGCTGGCTCAGCGGATTATCAACGGCGAAGTCCCAGAAGGCCTCAAACATAAACGTGTGCTGTCACTCGACATGGGGGCGTTGATTGCGGGGGCTAAGTATCGCGGTGAATTTGAAGAGCGCCTGAAAGGTGTATTGAGCGATCTCGCCAAGCAAGAAGGCAGCGTTATCTTGTTTATCGATGAACTGCATACCATGGTCGGTGCCGGTAAGGCTGATGGTGCTATGGACGCGGGTAATATGTTGAAACCCGCGCTGGCACGAGGTGAGTTGCACTGCGTTGGCGCGACCACGCTTGATGAGTATCGTCAATATATAGAAAAAGATGCGGCACTTGAGCGCCGTTTCCAGAAAGTATTTGTTGCCGAACCGAGTGTTGAAGACACCATCGCGATTCTGCGAGGTTTGAAAGAACGTTATGAATTGCACCACCACGTGCAGATTACCGATCCGGCGATCGTCGCTGCGGCAACATTATCGCACCGTTATGTTTCCGACCGCCAATTACCGGATAAGGCTATCGATCTGATTGATGAGGCGGCTTCCAGCATTCGTATGCAGATGGATTCGAAACCTGAATCATTGGATCGTCTCGAACGTCGCATCATTCAGTTAAAGCTGGAGCAACAGGCGCTGAACAAAGAGTCTGACGATGCCAGTAAGAAACGCTTGGACATGCTGAGTAGTGAACTTGAGCAGAAAGAGCGTGAATATTCGGAACTGGAAGAAGAGTGGAAAGCCGAAAAGGCTTCTCTTTCGGGGACACAGAATATTAAAGCCGAACTGGAACAGGCAAAAATCACGTTGGAACAAGCACGGCGCGTTGGCGACTTGGGGCGTATGTCTGAGCTGCAATACGGCAAAATACCGGATCTTGAAAAGCAACTTGCTGCGGCAACCCAGTCTGAAGGCAAAACCATGAAGCTGTTACGCAATCGCGTGACGGATGCGGAAATTGCTGAAGTGCTGGCGAAAGCTACCGGTATTCCGGTAGCCAGAATGCTGGAAGGTGAACGTGACAAACTGTTGCGTTTAGAACAAGAGCTCCATTCGCGCGTCATTGGTCAAGATGAAGCGGTGACTGCCGTGTCCAACGCTATCCGTCGGAGCCGTGCTGGTCTGTCAGACCCAAATCGTCCAATCGGTTCATTCCTGTTCTTGGGTCCGACAGGGGTAGGGAAAACGGAGTTGTGTAAGGCGCTGGCTTCATTCCTGTTCGACAGCGATGATGCGATGGTGCGCATCGATATGTCCGAGTTTATGGAGAAACATTCGGTGTCGCGGCTGGTAGGCGCCCCTCCTGGTTATGTCGGTTATGAAGAGGGCGGCTATCTGACCGAGGCGGTGCGCCGCAGACCATATTCCGTCATTTTGCTGGATGAGGTTGAGAAAGCGCACCCAGACGTGTTCAACATTCTATTGCAGGTATTGGATGACGGACGTCTGACAGACGGCCAAGGGCGTACCGTCGATTTCCGTAATACTGTGGTAATTATGACTTCTAACTTGGGTTCTGATCTGATCCAAGAACATTTTGGTCAAGTGAGCTATGCGCAGATGAAAGAATCGGTCATGGAAATGGTGAGTCATCACTTCCGCCCCGAGTTCATCAACCGTATAGATGAGGTGGTGGTCTTCCATCCTCTGGGTCAGCAGCATATTGCTGAGATCGCTAAAATTCAGTTGGAGCGTTTATACCAACGTTTGGAAGATAGAGGGTATGAAGTAACCATTACCGAAGCTGCGCTGGCACTATTAGGAAAAACGGGTTACGACCCTGTGTATGGTGCGCGTCCATTGAAACGTGCAATTCAACAAGAGATCGAAAACCCGCTGGCGCAACAAATCTTGTCTGGTGCGTTAGTTCCTGGCAAACCGGTGACGTTAGATGTAGAAAACGAGCATATTGTCGCTAAGCAGTAACGTTTTTACTGGCGCAGTTATTAAGGGAGCGGAACATTGCTCCCTTTTCTTTTGGTGTTTTTCTGGCTTGAGTGGCAGTGGCGGCCTAAAAGTAGGCGCTCAAAGCCTAATAAATATCCTAAAATACTCTTTTAGGTTGTTTATTGAACGGTTGAAAAGTTTTTTGAAATTAGGGGTTGCGGCTTACTGAGAACTCCCTATAATGCGCCTCCATCGACACGGCGCAAGTGATTCACTTCACAA
>NZ_JBNNGK010000028.1:0-25700 GCF_050268245.1 Serratia sp. NPDC078593
GTGAGTTACGCGCCGAAGCTTGTTAACTCGAGGTGGCGTATATTACGCTTTCCTCTTTCAGAGTCAATCCATTTTTTCAGGATTTTTTCTCTTTCGTCCCGGCCGCTTTGTGAAGTGAATCACTTGCGCCGTGTCGATGGAGGCGCATTATAGGGATCCGCGTTTTTTACACAACCCCTTTTTTGATCTTTTCTCATCGCTTGCACACTTTTCCATCCTTCTGGGTGGATCTTAGGCGATCTTGGGCATTTTGAGCCAGATCTGCCGCGGCGACTGGTTGTAATTTCATCTCCAACGTCTAGTATTGCCGATAATTATGATCCTGCCGTGAGGCTAAACTATGTCTGATGTTATTCGTTCTTATCTTCATTACACCCCACAGCTCGGTCAGCGTGTGATGATCGACGCCTCCAGCGTAGTGATCGGCAACGTAGAGTTAGCCGATGACGTAAGTATCTGGCCACTGGTGTCCATCCGTGGAGATGTTAACGCCGTCAAAATTGGCGCACGCAGCAATATCCAAGACGGTAGCGTGCTACACGTTACCCATCAGTCAAAACATAATCCGCAAGGTTATCCGTTACTCATTGGTGACGACGTGACGGTCGGACATAAAGCCATGCTGCACGGCTGTACAATCGGCAATCGCGTCTTAGTGGGAATGGGATCAATATTGCTTGATGGCGCAGTCATCGAAAATGATGTGATGATTGGAGCGGGTAGCCTGGTGGCACCCGGCAAGCTCTTGGAAAGTGGCTACTTATATATGGGCAGCCCAGCGCGACAAGTGCGGCCATTAACACCGAACGAAATTGAAGGATTACTTTATTCTTCCAATAACTATGTACGCTGGAAAGACGAATACCTGTCCGAGGATATTTAACGTCGCTCCCGTTCCTTTACAGGAACGGGTTGTTCCTAACTGGCTAATTCTTTACGTAACTGCTGTAGCACTGGTTCAATATGCGGCATTACACTGTGCCAAAGAAGGAATGCATGGGCAGCCTGCCCCACGAGCATTCCCAAACCATCGGCAAACTGTGTTGCTCCCCGCTGTTGCGCCCAAGCTAAAAATGGTGTCAAACCTTGTTGATAGAACATGTCATAACAACGTGTTTGCGATGTCACTATGTTAGCTGGCAAAGCAGGCACCTCACCATTAAGCCCCGACGCCGTCGCGTTAATCACCAAATCAACATGCTGACGATCAAGCTGCTCCATAGATAGTGCCGCAACCTTACCGTGATGTTGGAAGGCCTGTGCTAACTCCTGGGCTCGACTGAAGGTGCGATTAGTGATCACAACCTCACAACCATATGAAAGCAAAGGTAAGACCACGCCTCGCGCAGCCCCCCCGGCTCCCACGAGTAAAATACGATCGCCAGTTTTGATCAATTGCTGACGTTCTAAATCAGTCAATAAACCGATACCGTCGGTATTATCCCCTAGCAACTTTCCATCATTCTGACACTTCAAGGTATTTACTGCACCTGCGATCTCCGCGCGCTCACTCCGCTCATCAGCCAACTGGAAAGCTTGTTCCTTAAAGGGTACGGTGACATTGGCACCTAGGCCACCTGAATCAATAAATGCCCTGAGACTCTCAGCAAAACCATCAAACGGAGCCAGAACCGCGCCATAAGAATGTTCTATGCCCGTCTGTTCAGCAAATAACGCATGGATGCGTGGCGACTTACTGTGCGCAATGGGATGACCAAATACCGCAAACTTATCCATGCTTCTGTCTCCTATCCCTGACGGATTTGTTCGCCCGTTAAGGCATCTCTGATTTCTGAAGGATTCTGTCGTCCACCAACATTGCCGGATAACACGGGGAAATGCTCGCCAAACTGTTGCATAACTTCTCGAGCAGTGCGGCACGGCGGTTGACCACTCAGATTGGCGCTAGTAGAGACCAACGGTTTACCAAATTCACGGCAAAGTTGCTGAACCAAAGGGTGATCGCTAACGCGCACAGCCAACGATGAAAAGCGACCAGTAAGCAAGCGTGTGGTCGTCGCTTTAGCAGGGATCACCCAAGTGACTGGCCCTGGCCAACTGGCAAATATTGCAGTACGTTGTGGCTCACTGAGTTGGCTCTCATCAATATAGGGCAGTAATTGCGCGTAATCAGCAGCAATCAGGATCAACCCTTTCTCCCAAGGACGTTGTTTTAATGCCAATAGCTCGTTAAGCGCCTGCTCACTGTCTGGATCGCAACCCAAACCAAAAACGGCTTCGGTAGGATAGGCGATAACCCGCTGATTATTCAGCGCTGTAATAATTGAGGTGAATTCTAAGCTCATGATGTCGTTATTCTGTAGTTGCGACGGGTTTTCCGCATAATTTACTTGCGCAGCAGAGGCGCGGCCCCTTTGCCGTACGCTTTTCCATAAGCAGCGGATAATGGCAGTACGCACATTCACCGGCGACAGGTTTTATATTCAGGGCAAACTGACATTCGGGATAACGATCGCAGGAATGAAACACCTTACCGTAGCGCGTTTTGCGTTGCAGCAGTTTGCCTTGGTTACATTGCGGACAAGTGATGCTGGTTTCATCCGGTTTATCAATCACTTCGATGTGATCGCATTCGGGATAATTATTGCACCCAATAAACATGCCATACCGCCCTTGGCGTAGCACCAAGGTGGCCTGGCATTTAGGGCAGGTTTGCCCTTCCAAGACTTTAACAATATGCCCATCCGCCTGAGCCTTCAGCGGGCGAACATATTGGCAGTCAGGATAATGTGAGCAGCCGAAGAAAGGGCCATGGCGACCACTACGGATCACCAACTCGGCCCCGCACTCCGGGCAGGGCTCATTTTGCCTAGCAGCAAAAATCGCTGTTTTTGTCATAGCGTCTTCTATGGATGTTATCGGCTCAGTGCAGATAACCTTCGTTTACTTCAAACAACAGTTCTTCCATTTGCTGATAGGCGCTTTCATATCCGGGAATATTAAATAACACCATCAGCACAACCCATTTCAGATCTTCGAGATCGAATTCTGTGTTATCCAGAGCGATAACCCGATCGATAACCATTTCACGGGTTTCGAGGTTCAATACCTGAATCTGTTCAAGGAACAGGAGAAAACCACGGCAACTTGCATCTAAACGTACATTTTCTTCTTCAGTGTAGATACGCATGGCCAACGGATCGGCATCCATGAAATAGGGTGCGTTCTCACCTTCCTGCAGTTCTGCAAGTTTTTCAAGCCAATTCAACGCGTTGTAGATATCCTCACGATGAAACCCCGCCTCAGCGAGATCATCTGTCAGTGTATCCTGATCGACACGTATCTCTGGTTCATTGTGAATATAAGTTTCAAATAAGTACATGAGTACGTCGAACATGGCTTGCCCTCCTTATTCGGACATAGCCGCCGGGTACAGCTGCGATCCATCCTGCTAACTCCAGTTCAAGTAATTTGATTACTATATCTGGCACAGGTTGGCCGGCACGTTCAGCGACGACGTCGACAGGTGTCACCTCATCTCCTACGTTAGCCAACACATCAGCAAATGGCAATTCAACTTCGACTTCTGGAGCAGAAATAGTGGTTTTTTCGTCCATAACCAACCATTGGAGAGCACTTCCGAGCTGTTCGGCTATGTCTTTCGGCTCAGTAACCAGATATGCCCCTTGCTGGATCAGCCAGTGTGTCCCTTCACTCATCGGATTACCCAAGGCACCTGGCAAAGCAAAAACCTCACGCCCCTGCTCCAAAGCTAAGCGCGCAGTAATGAGTGAGCCACTACGCAATGATGCTTCGACGACTAATACCCCAAGACTTAACCCACTAATAATTCGATTTCGGCGCGGGAAGTGCTCTCGCAACGGTAACGCGGTGACTAAATACTCAGAAACTAACGCACCATTCTGCTCAACGATTTGTGCAGCTAAATAGCGATGTCGGCGTGGATAGACATTACTCAACCCACTGCCCAACACCGCAATTGTCGTTCCTTGCGCTTCAAGCGTAGCCCGATGGCAAATACCATCAATACCCATTGCCAGACCACTGGTGACTGCATAGCCGCAATGTACTAACTCACTAGAGAAATACGCCCCCCAACGCTCACCGTAGTGGCTAAATTGGCGGCTGCCGACTATGGCGATTTGCGGTAATTGCAACGCTTCAGGATTACCGGCAACCAACAATAAGAATGGTGCATCAATAAGTTGTGTAAGGCGTGGCGGATATCCCGGAGTACCAAAAATCAGCATGCTATGATCGGGATGTTCTAGCCAAGCTAACGTAGTCGCTACATAGCGTGCTTCCAACTGACTAAATTGCTTGCACTGTTTGGTATTCAGGTCCAGTGAACGCAATACGGTATAAGGCTCGCGGCCATCCGTTACAAGTTGTCGAAACACGTCACCCATAGCCTGAACGTTGAGCCCCGACACCGCATGCAACCGTAACCCCATTTCCTCCGGCGTCATCACGCATTCCCTTACTGTTAACGTAGGCATTACAAATCTGTGCAATTGGTAGACGATGCTGTCAATCAGGGCGGGAAATGTCTAGAATAGAAGTTAAACTTTCTCCATCACTCGGATACAGATCTAAAGATATATGTCAGTCTTGCAGGTATTACATTTCCCAGATGAGCGGTTGCGCAAAGTTGCAGCCCCGGTAAAAGAAGTCAATGCAGATATCCAGCGCATCGTGGATGATATGTTTGAAACCATGTACGCAGAGGAAGGCATTGGTCTGGCCGCGACACAGGTGGATATTCATCAACGTATTATCGTTATTGACGTTTCCGAAAACCGCGATCAGCGCTTAGTGTTGATTAATCCAGAACTATTGGAAAAAAGCGGCGAAACCGGTATTGAAGAAGGGTGTCTTTCCATCCCGGAACAACGAGCCCTGGTTCCGCGTGCCGAAAAGGTAAAAATTCGCGCGTTGGATTACAATGGCCAATCCTTCGAACTAGCAGCAGACGATCTGTTGGCCATTTGTATCCAGCACGAAATGGATCACTTGGTCGGCAAGCTGTTTGTCGATTATTTGTCGCCGTTGAAACGTCAGCGTATTCGTCAGAAACTGGAAAAAATGGCTAAGCTACAAGCGCGAGCCTAACTCAGCAGGGAATCAACGTGTCTGACTCTTTACGCATCATTTTTGCCGGGACACCAGACTTCGCAGCGCGCCATCTTGACGCGCTGTTATCGTCTGCCCATCAGGTTGTCGGTGTGTTTACTCAGCCCGATCGCCCCGCCGGCCGTGGCAATAAACTGACGCCAAGCCCAGTCAAAGTATTGGCTGAACAACATCAGCTACCCGTTTTTCAGCCAACATCCTTGCGCCCAGAGGAAAACCAGCATCTGGTGTCAGACCTCAACGCCGACCTTATGGTCGTGGTCGCTTACGGTTTGATTCTGCCACAAGCCGTGTTAGAGATGCCGCGCCTCGGTTGCATTAACGTCCATGGTTCGCTGCTACCGCGCTGGCGCGGCGCCGCGCCGATCCAGCGTGCCTTGTGGGCAGGTGACGATGAAACGGGTGTTACTATCATGCAGATGGATGTCGGCTTGGATACTGGCGATATAATGCACAAAATCAGTTGTCCCATCGAAGCCACCGACACTAGCGCTAGCCTGTATGGCAAACTGGCCGAATTGGGTCCAAAAGGTTTACTCACCACGTTGCAACAACTGGTGGAGGGGACGGTTAAGCGCGAAGTTCAAAACGAAGCACAGGTAACCTACGCGGAAAAATTGAGTAAAGAGGAAGCTCGCCTAGACTGGCGTCTTTCCGCTACGCAGCTTGAGCGTTGTATTCGTGCTTTCAATCCGTGGCCTGTCAGTTACTTTGTCGTTGACGAACAACCGATAAAGGTATGGCAAGCTAGCGCGATCACAGAAGAAAGTTGCGATGCGCAACCGGGTACTATCATTAAAGCTGATAAACAGGGCATTCAGGTCGCAACCGCAGACGGTGTTTTATGTTTGTTACAGTTACAACCTGCCGGCAAAAAACCGATGTCGGCTCAGGATTTATTGAATTCACGTCGCGAATGGTTCACCCCGGGTAACCTGCTATAAACTACTTTCACTGCCCGGAGATATTCTGCCGGGCTGTTTTTCCTTCAATGCCGATCGTCATCAGCTCAGCCTATGAAAAATAACTACAATCTTCGCAGCATGGCTGCTCAAGCCATCGGCCAGGTCTTGGATAAGGGGCAGTCGCTCAGCACTATCCTACCATCATTACAGAAAAATATTTCCGACAAAGACCGCGCACTATTACAGGAGTTGTGCTTCGGTACGCTGCGAGTATTACCGCAGTTGGAATGGTGCATTCAGCAATTAATGGCCAAACCGATGGTCGGTAAACAGCGCGCACTGCACTATCTTCTAATGGTCGGTATTTACCAACTGGTATATACCCGCATTCCCCCTCACGCGATATTGGCAGAAACGGTGAACGGTGCCGTTACGTTGAAGCGCCCGCAGTTAAAGGGGCTAATTAATGGTGTTTTACGTCAATTTCAGCGTCAACAGGATGAGTTATTGCAGCGATCGGCGAATAATGACAACCGCTATTTGCACCCGAGCTGGTTATTGAAGCGTATTCAGCACGCTTATCCTGCTCAATGGGAACAGATTATCGACGCTAACAACCAGAAACCCCCAATGTGGCTGCGAGTGAATCGACTTCATCATACTCGTGATGAATATCACGAATTAATGAGTCAAGCCGGTATTTTAGCCGTTCCACACGCTGAATATCGCGATGCCTTACGCTTATTAACACCGTGCGCAGTCACCGAGCTGCCTGGATTTGCAGAGGGTTGGGTTACAGTACAGGATGCTTCCGCGCAAGGTTGTGTCGATCTGCTGGATCCACAAAACGGCGAACAGATCCTGGATTTGTGCGCTGCACCTGGTGGTAAAACCACGCATATATTAGAGGCAGCACCGAAAGCCCACGTCATGGCGGTCGATATTGACCAGCAGCGGTTGAGTCGGGTGAAAGAAAACTTACAGCGTTTGCAATTCAATGCCGAGATCAAACAGGGTGACGGCCGTGCACCGCAGCAATGGTGCGGCGATAAGCAGTTCGATCGCATTCTGTTAGACGCACCTTGTTCCGCCACCGGCGTAATTCGCCGTCATCCAGATATCAAATGGCTACGCCGTGATAGTGATATTGCTGATTTAGCCAATCTGCAGGCAGAAATCATGGACGCCATCTGGCCCCATCTGAAGTCTGGTGGCGTGATGATTTACGCCACCTGTTCAATTCTTCCACAGGAAAATAATGAACAGGTCTTGGCATTTTTGCAACGCCACGCCGATGCTCAACCAGTGGAAGGCAGTGCTGCGCATCAACCCGGCAGACAGAACCTGCCTCATCCCGAGGATGGCGATGGCTTCTTTTACGCTAAGCTAAGTAAAATGTAACTCTACAGGGCGTGACTTCACGCCCTGGCCTTTCAGTGTGAAACAGAGAACACGATGAAAATAATTATTCTTGGCGCAGGTCAGGTCGGTGGAACACTGGCAGAAAATCTGGTTGGCGAAAATAACGATATCACCGTGGTAGATACCGACACCAATCGTCTCCGTCAGTTACAAGACAAATTTGATCTACGCGTAGTTCAAGGGCATGGCTCACACCCGCGCGTATTGCGCGAAGCGGGTGCGGAGGATGCCGATATGCTGGTTGCCGTCACCAATTCTGATGAGACCAACATGATCGCCTGTCAGATTGCTTACTCATTGTTCAATACCCCGAATCGCATTGCACGCATTCGGGCCCCCGAATACATCCGTGAGTCCGATAAACTATTCTTACCGGAAGCGGTGCCTATCGACCATTTGATCTCACCGGAACAACTGGTTATCGATTACATTTATAAACTCATTGAATACCCAGGTGCATTACAAGTCGTAAACTTTGCCGAGGGGAAAGTGAGTATCGCGGCAGTTAAAGCCTATTATGGTGGTCCCTTAGTGGGTAATGCGCTGTCAGCCATGCGCGAACATATGCCGCATATTGATACGCGTGTAGCAGCCATATTCCGTCAAGATCGTCCTATTCGCCCTCAGGGTTCAACTATTATTGAAGCTGGCGATGAAGTGTTCTTTGTCGCGGCATCGCAGCATATCCGTGCAGTGATGAGTGAGCTACAACGTCTGGAAAAACCCTACAAACGTATCATGATCGTTGGTGGCGGCAATGTTGGCGCTGGTTTAGCAGCTAAACTGGAAAAAGATTATAATGTGAAGCTGATTGAGCGTAATCAGCAGCGTGCCGCTGAGCTCGCGGAGCAGCTTCACGATACCATCGTATTTTACGGCGATGCGTCGGACCAAGAATTACTCGCCGAAGAACATGTCGAGCAGGTCGATGTATTCATCGCCATTACCAACGATGACGAAGCCAACATTATGTCAGCTATGTTGGCAAAACGCATGGGCGCCAAAAAAGTTATGGTGCTGATCCAACGACGTGCCTACGTTGACTTAGTCCAAGGCAGTGTCATTGACATCGCCATATCTCCGCAACAGGCTACTATTTCCGCCCTTCTAGGGCACGTGCGAAAAGCCGATATTGTTAGCGTTTCCTCGCTACGTCGGGGCGTAGCGGAAGCAATTGAAGCAATAGCCCATGGTGATGAAAGCACATCTAAAGTAGTCGGACGTAGCGTGGAAGATATCAAATTACCGCCGGGAACCACTATCGGTGCAATTGTGCGGGGTGATGACGTCATTATTGCTAATGGTAATAGCAAAATCGAGCAAGGTGACCATGTCATCATGTTTATTACTGACAAGAAGTTTGTGCCTGATGTTGAGCGCTTATTCCAACCGAGTCCGTTTTTCCTTTAACATTGAATATGTTAATAAAATGTCAGTATTTTAGATTAATATTTATAAACACAGGAAAACACCAAAAGTTTTCTATACTTATTGTGGCAAATGCAATTTACTTGGTTAAACTTGTGTTATTAATTTTTGCAAGGGGTGTGCTATGAGTATGATGAAAGAGTTCCGCGAGTTTGCCATGCGTGGCAACGTAGTTGATCTGGCAGTGGGTGTAATTATCGGAGCCGCATTCGGTAAAATCGTTTCTTCATTCGTTGCTGATATCATCATGCCACCATTGGGGCTATTGATTGGCGGAGTCGACTTCAAACAGTTCCATTTAGTGTTGCGTGAAGCCCAGGGTGCATTACCTGCGGTTGTCATGAATTATGGTTCATTTATCCAAACCGTGTTTGATTTCACCATCGTTGCCTTTGCAATTTTCTTAGCAATTAAATTGATGAATAAAGTACGTCGTAAAGAAGAAGCAAAACCCGCAGCACCACCTGCGCCAACAACCGAAGAAAAACTGCTAACAGAAATTCGTGATTTATTGGCTCAAAAGCAACAGCCGTAACCGTAAATATTTCTTTTTATAAAGCCCTCATCACAGAGGGCTTTTTTATATATTAAAACCAGAAAGCCAGTAGTAAATTATTGGTTGATAATTTACTACTGGCCTCCCAGTGACGACCTTTTGCATGTTTATCTTTTCGCCGGTAGCTACCTTTACCTTTCACATTTTTTTCAATGCGTTGGCGGAATAACGGATCATGCAATAAGGCTTCAATTGCGTTGTCTTGAATCTGGCCTTTAGTATGACGATACTTTGTCATGGAATAGCTCCTATCAAAAGAATGGTTATGTAACAGGCCAATAATAAGGCCATTGCTATTAAAATTAAAGTGGGCTATCACCCAAGAGTAACTGCTTAGCTTTTTCTTCTCTAGCGCCTTGTTCTAAGACTTCTAAGATCGAACACGACGTACTGGTATGCGCAGTACCGCAGCATGCATCACTGAGCCGCTTTAACGATTCGCGCATGCGAGATAACTCCTGTAGCTTATTCTCAACATCATGTAACCGCGCTTCTACTATCGATTTTGACTCCTGACAAGTATGATGTTCTGGATCAACACGGATCGACAACAGTTCAGCAATGGTTTCCAAAGTAAAACCCAACTGCTTTGCATAACGAATAAAGCGCAATCGTTGCAAATCCTGCTCACTGTATAACCGATAACCGCCTTCAGTACGAACATTATGATCCATCATTCCCTGCTTTTCATAATAACGTACGGTGTCAGGTGTGACATTGGCAAGTTTAGCCAACTGACCGATTCGAAACATTACTCTTCCTCTTTTGCAAACTTAGCACCCAACATCTGTTGATATGATCCGTGCAGAAAATCTGTATTTATACCAGCCTGTCGTAAACGAAGTTCAAGCAGAACCATTCGTTTACTTAGCGACTCATAATCAGGATGTTCACTGTCAATACCCTGCAATAAATGGATCAAGGTTAATGCTTCTTTACGATCTTCGAGTTCAGGTGGTAAATAACCCGCATTTTTGAGCAAACGGAAACTTGAACGCAATTCAGCAGGTACCGCACTGTCATCGTCTAAAAGCAATGGCTTGCCTAGCCCCGCTAAATTATCAAACTCGCCTTTATCTTGCGCATCGCGAATGTGGCGTTCTGCCCAATCATCAAGTAACCACATAGTATGATTCCTTTGCTGAAAGAAGACATAACACTAGCATAGCGGATAGGGGAAAAGATCTTAACCGTCGTGATAGGGGGAAAGCACATTTGGCTATCAACAGACGTAAAAAAACCGGGCAAGCCCGGTTTTTTTACGCGTCTACAGATTACTCTGCAGTTGCCACTTCTGCTTGAGACTCAGCACGATCAACCAGCTCGATGTATGCCATCGGCGCGTTGTCGCCTGCGCGGAAGCCACACTTCAGAATGCGAGTGTAACCACCGGCACGGCTCGCGAAACGCGGGCCTAGCTCGTTAAACAGTTTTGCCACGATCTCGTTATCACGAGTACGGGCGAATGCCAGACGACGATTAGCTACGCTGTCGGTCTTGGCAAGAGTAATCAGCGGCTCAACAACGCGACGCAGCTCTTTCGCTTTTGGCAGGGTCGTCTTGATGATTTCATGACGAACCAAAGAGCCGGCCATGTTACGGAACATAGCCTGGCGATGGCTGCTGTTACGGTTCAGTTGACGACCACTCTTACGATGGCGCATGACCTTATCCTTCTCAGTAAAACCTTAACCTGTGATCCGGTTACTCGTCAGCAATGCTTGCCGGTGGCCAGTTTTCCAGGCGCATGCCCAGAGACAGACCACGTGAGGCCAGCACATCTTTAATCTCAGTAAGAGATTTTTTACCCAGGTTCGGCGTTTTCAGCAACTCAACCTCGGTACGCTGTACCAGATCACCGATGTAGTGGATAGCTTCTGCCTTGAGGCAGTTAGCAGAGCGGACAGTCAATTCCAGATCGTCAACAGGGCGCAGCAGGATCGGATCAAACTCTGGTTTCTCTTCTTTCACTTCCGGCTGACGAACATCACGTAAGTCAACGAAAGCTTCCAGTTGTTCTGCCAGAATGGTAGCCGCACGGCGGATCGCCTCTTCAGGATCGATCGTGCCATTGGTTTCCATTTCGATTACCAGCTTGTCCAGGTCAGTACGCTGTTCTACACGCGCTGCTTCAACATTGTAGGCAATACGCTCTACAGGGCTATAGCAGGCGTCAACCAACAGACGACCAATCGGGCGCTCATCTTCTTCCGAATGAATTCGGGCAGAAGCCGGCACATAACCACGACCGCGCTGAACTTTGATACGCATGCTAACAGCAGCGTTCTCATCGGTCAGGTGGCAGATAACGTGCTGCGGCTTGACGATTTCGACATCACCATCATGGGTAATGTCGGCAGCGGTCACAGGGCCAATGCCAGATTTATTCAAGGTAAGAATAACTTCATCTTTGCCTTGAACTCTCACCGCCAGCCCTTTCAGGTTGAGCAGGATCTCCAGGATATCTTCCTGTACGCCTTCTTTGGTGCTGTACTCGTGTAGTACACCATCAATCTCAACCTCGGTCACCGCGCAACCCGGCATAGATGAAAGCAGAATACGGCGCAGTGCGTTGCCAAGAGTATGGCCAAAGCCACGCTCTAAAGGCTCAAGGGTCACCTTGGCGTGCGTCGAACTGACTTGCTCGATATCTACCAGGCGCGGTTTTAGAAATTCTGTCACAGAACCCTGCATTGTGTCCTCTCTTTGAAACTCAAGCCTTACTTGGAGTAAAGCTCGACGATCAGGTGTTCGTTAATGTCGGCGGACAGATCGGTACGCTCAGGAATACGCTTGAACACACCTTCCATCTTCGCAGCATCAACTTCCAGCCAAGTCGGCTTTTCACGCTGCTCAGCCAGCTCCAGAGAAGCCTTAACGCGAGATTGCTTTTTAGCTTTTTCGCGAATACTGACTACGTCATTCGGAGATACCTGATAAGAAGCGATATTAACAACGCGACCATTTACCATAACGGCTTTATGGCTAACCAGCTGACGTGCTTCTGCACGAGTAGCGCCAAAGCCCATACGGTAAACAACGTTGTCCAGACGACCTTCCAGAAGGGCCAACAGGTTTTCACCGGTGTTACCTTTCAGGCGGGTTGCTGTTTTGTAATAGTTACGGAACTGGCGCTCCAGAACACCGTACATACGGCGAACTTTTTGCTTTTCGCGTAACTGTACACCGTAATCAGACAGACGCGGTTTACGCGCACCATGCTGACCAGGTGGTTGCTCAATTTTGCATTTTGAATCTATCGCGCGAACGCCAGACTTCAGGAACAGGTCTGTGCCCTCACGGCGGCTAAGCTTGAGCTTAGGACCCAAATATCTTGCCATTTTCTTTCTCCAACAAACCTAAAAGCAGCGTTATACGCGGCGCTTTTTCGGCGGACGACAACCGTTATGAGGAATCGGAGTCACATCAGTAATATTAGTGATGCGGAAACCAGCCGCGTTCAGAGCGCGGATAGTAGACTCACGACCAGGACCAGGTCCTTTAACCATAACTTCCAGGTTCTTGATACCGTATTCTTTTACTGCTTCAGCACAACGCTCGGCTGCAACCTGAGCTGCAAACGGAGTTGACTTACGAGAACCACGGAAACCGGAACCACCGGCAGTTGCCCAACCCAATGCATTACCCTGACGATCGGTAATAGTTACAATGGTGTTGTTGAAAGAAGCATGGATATGAGCCACGCCGTCAGAGACTTGCTTTCTTACACGCTTGCGTGTACGAACAGGTGCCTTTGCCATTATTCAATCACCCCGATTATTTCTTGATCGGTTTACGCGGACCCTTACGGGTACGTGCGTTGGTCTTAGTACGCTGACCGCGAACTGGCAGACCACGACGATGGCGTAAACCACGATATGTACCAAGATCCATCAGACGCTTGATGCTCAGGGTAACTTCACGACGCAGATCACCTTCAACAGTGAATGTAGCCACTGCTTCACGCAACTGTTCGATTTGCTCTTCAGACAGCTCACTGATCTTAACATGTTCAGGAATACCCGTTGCTGCACAGATTGACTGTGAGCGGGTTTTACCGATTCCGAAGATCGACGTTAAGGCGATCACGGTATGTTTATGATCAGGAATGTTAATGCCTGCTATACGGGCCACTATGCACTCCTACTATTTTATACAGCAACACCATTCTGAAAAGCCCGTTTTCAGGATACTCAAATAATGTTGCAGCTACATACAAAAGATTGGCTGGCTAATCTAGCCAGCTCAACCCAACTTTGCAAGAAAAATATGCGAGATAATCAGCCTTGACGCTGTTTATGCTTCGGTTCGGAGCTGCAAATCACACGAACGACACCGTTACGCTTAACGATTTTGCAGTTACGACATAATTTCTTGACGGAAGCACGAACTTTCATTTTTACTCTCCGTAACTTCTCAAACAAAACCCAACTAGCGGCTAGAGCCTTTCAGGTTTGCTTTCTTCAATGCAGACTCGTACTGACTTGACATCATCAGAGTTTGCACTTGAGCCATAAAGTCCATGATGACGACAACCACGATCAGTAGCGAGGTACCACCAAAGTAGAATGGTACTTTCATTGCATCACGCATGAACTCCGGGATCAGGCAGATGAAAGTAATGTACATCGCGCCCACCAGGGTTAAACGCGTCATTACTTTATCGATGTACTTCGCCGTTTGCTCTCCCGGACGAATTCCTGGTACGAAGGCACCGGACTTCTTCAGGTTATCTGCTGTCTCACGCGGGTTGAAAACCAACGCCGTGTAAAAGAAACAGAAGAAGATGATTGCAGACGCATAGAGTAACACATAAAGCGGTTGCCCAGGCTGCAAATACATCGAAATCGTTGTCAGCCAGTTCCAACCGGTACCGCCCCCAAACCAAGATGCAATCGTGGCCGGGAACAGAATAATGCTGGAAGCGAAAATTGCAGGGATTACGCCCGCCATGTTCACTTTCAACGGTAAGTGTGTGCTCTGTGCTGCGTAAACACGACGACCTTGTTGACGCTTCGCATAGTTAACGACAATACGACGTTGACCACGCTCGATGAAAACAACGAAGAAGGTTACGGCAAACACCAATACTGCAACCAACAGCAACAGGAGGAAGTGCAGGTCGCCTTGCCGGGCTTGCTCAATAGTATGACCGATTGCCGGCGGTAAACCCGCCACAATACCCGCGAAGATAATGATAGAAATACCGTTGCCGATACCACGCTCAGTTATCTGTTCACCTAGCCACATCAGGAACATTGTCCCGGTAACCAAGCTCACTACCGCAGTAAAGTAGAATGCAAAGCCTGGATTTAACACCAGGCCCTGCATGCCGGGCATATTCGGCAGACCGGTAGCAATACCGATCGACTGGAATATGGCCAATACCAGCGTACCGTAACGGGTGTACTGGCTAATCTTACGACGGCCAGCCTCCCCTTCTTTCTTTATTTCCGCCAACGCCGGATGAACCACCGTCAGCAACTGGATAATGATCGACGCCGAAATATACGGCATGATCCCCAGAGCAAAGATAGAAGCACGGCTGAGGGCACCACCAGAGAACATGTTAAACATTTCAATGATGGTACCTCTCTGCTGCTCAAGCAATTTGGCAAGCACAGTGGCATCGATACCAGGAATCGGAATAAAAGAGCCGATACGGAAGACAATCAGCGCGCCGATAACAAACAAAAGTCTGCGCTTCAGCTCGCCGAGCCCACCTTTAGCACTTTGAAAATCTAATCCTGGTTGCTTAGCCATCAGCTCACTTATTCCTCAATTTTACCGCCAGCAGCTTCGATAGCAGCACGAGCGCCTTTGGTGACACGCAGACCACGCAGGGTAACCGGACGAGTGATTTCGCCAGAAAGCATAACTTTCGCGAACTCAATCTGGGTACCAACAACGTTAGCGGCTTTCAGCGTGTTCAGGTCGATTACGTCGCCTTCAATCAAAGCGAGTTCAGACAGACGAACTTCTGCCGTGATCATCGCTTTGCGAGAGGTGAAGCCGAATTTCGGCAAACGACGATATAAAGGCATCTGACCACCTTCAAACCCGCGACGTACGCCACCGCCAGAACGAGACTTCTGACCTTTGTGACCACGGCCGCCGGTTTTACCCAGGCCAGAACCAATACCACGACCTACACGCTTCGGCGCATGCTTGGCACCTTCAGCCGGAGACAGAGTATTTAAACGCATCTGTTACTCCTCAACTTTAACCATGTAGGAAACCAGGTTGATCATACCACGTACAGCAGGAGTATCCTCGCGCTCTACGGTGTGACCAATACGACGCAGACCCAGACCGAGCAGTGTAGCTTTATGCTTCGGCAGACGGCCAATGGCGCTGCGAACTTGTGTAACTTTGATAGTCTTAGCCATGGTCAATTACCCCAGAATGTCTGCAACGGATTTACCACGCTTGGCAGCGACCATTTCAGGAGACTTCATATTTGCCAAAGCATCGATAGTTGCACGAACCACGTTGATCGGGTTGGTGGAACCATAAGCTTTAGCCAATACGTTGTGCACCCCAGCAACTTCGAGAACGGCGCGCATTGCACCACCCGCGATGATACCGGTACCTTCGTGAGCAGGCTGCATGAACACACGAGAACCCGTGTGAGCACCTTTAACAGGGTGCTGCAGGGTGCCGCTGTTCAGCGCGACATTCATCATGTTGCGACGGGCTTTTTCCATCGCTTTCTGGATCGCTGCCGGAACTTCGCGTGCTTTGCCGTAGCCAAAACCAACGCGACCGTTACCATCACCAACGACTGTCAGTGCGGTAAAGCTGAAAATACGGCCACCTTTTACGGTTTTAGATACGCGGTTTACCGCGATCAGCTTTTCCTGCAGTTCGCCAGCTTGTTTTTCGATGTGAGCCATCTTAAACCTCTTCCTTAGAACTGAAGGCCAGCTTCACGGGCAGCATCTGCCAGTGCCTGGACTCGACCATGATATTGGAAACCGGAACGGTCAAAGGAAACATCTTTGATGCCTTTTTCCAACGCGCGCTCAGCGAGAGCTTTACCTACTGCTGCTGCTGCGTCTTTGTTTCCGGAAAACTTCAATTGCTCAGTGATAGCTTTTTCTAAAGTAGAAGCGGCTACCAATACTTCAGAACCATTTGGAGCAATAACCTGTGCGTAAATGTGACGCGGGGTACGATGTACCACCAGGCGGGTTGCACCCAGTTCTTTGAGCTTGCGGCGTGCGCGGGTCGCACGACGGATACGAGCAGATTTCTTATCCATAGTGTTACCTTACTTCTTCTTAGCCTCTTTGATACGCACGACTTCGTCGGCGTAACGAACACCCTTGCCTTTATAAGGCTCAGGACGACGGTAGGCACGCAGATCTGCAGCAACCTGGCCAATAGCCTGCTTATCAGCGCCTTTCAGCACGATTTCAGTTTGGCTTGGGCATTCTGCAGTAACACCTGCTGGCAGCTGGTGATCGACTGGGTGAGAGAAGCCCAAGGCTAAATTCACCACATTGCCTTTAACAGCAGCACGATAACCAACACCTACCAGTTGAAGCTTCTTGGTGAAGCCTTCGGTAACACCGATAACCATTGCGTTCAGCAGAGCACGCGCAGTACCCGCTTGGGCCCATGCGTTAGCAAAGCCTTCGCGCGGAGCGAAAGTCAGTGCATTTTCTTCTTGCTTAACGATAACGGCATCGTGGACTGTACGAGTCAGCTCGCCGTTTTTACCCTTAATCGAAATAACCTGACCGTTGAGTTTTACCTCTACGCCGGCAGGAATGACGACGGGTGCTTTTGCAACACGAGACATTCTTTCCTCCCGAATTAAGCTACGTAGCAGATAATCTCGCCACCAAGACCAGCTTGGCGAGCTGCACGATCGGTCATAACACCTTTAGAGGTAGAAACAACAGCGATCCCCAAACCGGCCATAACTTTCGGCAACGCATCTTTTTTCTTATAGATACGCAGACCTGGACGGCTGATACGCTGAATGCTTTCTACCACAGCTTTGCCCTGGAAGTACTTCAGTACCAGTTCCAGAACAGGCTTGGTGTCGCCTTCGATTTTGAAATCTTCAATAAAACCTTCTTCCTTCAGCACGTTGGCAATTGCCACTTTCAGCTTGGAGGAAGGCATGGTGACCGCAACTTTGTTCGCGGCTTGACCGTTACGGATACGGGTCAGCATATCCGCGATCGGATCTTGCATGCTCATCTGTCTTTACTCCCGTGATTCAATTGGTGACAATTACCAGCTAGCCTTTTTCAAGCCTGGTACTTCACCGCGCATGACGGCTTCACGAAGCTTAATACGGCTCAACCCGAATTTGCCCACATAACCATGTGGACGGCCAGTTTGGCGGCAGCGATTACGCTGACGAGACGGGCTGGAATCACGCGGCAGAGTTTGCAGCTTGAGAACGGCATCCCAACGATCTTCATCGGAAGCGTTCACATCAGAGATAATAGCTTTCAGTTCAACGCGTTTTGCAAAGAACTTGTCAGCTAATTTCACGCGCTTTACTTCGCGTGCTTTCATTGATTGCTTAGCCATCAGTAACCCTGCCTTACTTGCGGAACGGGAAGTTAAAAGCAGCCAACAGTGCGCGGCCTTCATCATCAGATTTCGCAGTAGTGGTAATGGTAATATCCAAACCACGAACGCGATCGACTTTGTCGTAGTCGATTTCTGGGAAGATGATTTGCTCACGCACACCCATGCTGTAGTTACCACGACCGTCGAATGACTTAGCGGACAAGCCACGGAAGTCACGGATACGTGGAACAGCAATGGAAATCAGACGCTCAAAGAACTCCCACATGCGTTCGCCACGCAGAGTTACTTTACAGCCGATCGGATAGCCCTGGCGGATTTTGAAGCCTGCAACAGATTTGCGTGCTTTGGTGATCAACGGCTTTTGACCGGAGATTGCTGTCAGATCAGCTGCTGCGTTATCCAGCAGTTTCTTGTCAGCGATCGCTTCACCAACACCCATGTTCAGGGTGATCTTCTCGACCCGAGGGACTTGCATGACAGAATTGTAGTTAAACTGAGACATCAGTTGTTTAACTACCTCGTCTTTGTAGTAATCATGCAGTTTCGCCATCGTATTACTCCAAATTACTTGATAGTTTCGCTGTTAGACTTGAAGAAACGGACTTTTTTTCCATCTTCGAATCTAAAGCCTACACGGTCAGCCTTACCGGTAGCCGCGTTGAAGAGAGCAACGTTAGAAACCTGAATTGCAGCTTCTTTTTCAACGATGCCGCCTGGTTGGTTCAGAGCCGGAACCGGCTTCTGGTGTTTCTTAACCAGGTTGATACCTTCAACAATGACCTTACCAGCAGACAGGACATTTTTTACTTTACCGCGTTTACCTTTGTCTTTCCCGGTAAGCACGATAACTTCGTCATCACGACGGATTTTCGCTGCCATGGTTCGCTCCTTAGAGTACTTCTGGTGCCAGAGAGATAATTTTCATGAACTTCTCATTACGCAGTTCACGAGTTACCGGCCCAAAAATACGCGTACCGATAGGTTGCTCGCTGTTATTGTTAAGAATAACGCATGCATTACCATCGAAGCGAATGACAGAACCGTCCGGGCGACGTACACCCTTCTTGGTGCGCACCACTACCGCCTTCAGCACATCGCCTTTCTTCACCTTACCACGTGGAATTGCTTCCTTGATGGTAATTTTGATGATGTCGCCGACGCCTGCGTAGCGACGGTGCGAGCCACCTAGAACCTTGATACACATTACGCGACGTGCACCGGAGTTGTCGGCGACGTTCAGCATAGTCTGTTCTTGGATCATTTTAGTGCTCCGCTAATGTCAACTACTACTTTAAAGACCCAAGAAATATTAGGTCGTTGAAAAGCCCCATAACTGAGGGCGCAGCATTATAACACCGCTTCCAAAGTATGGGTAGAAAAAATAAACGGCTCGTTTTCTGAGCCGTTTATTAAGTTAGAGAGAGCTCACTCTATTACAGAATCGCTTTCTCTACAACGCGAACCAACGTCCAAGACTTAGTCTTAGACAGTGGACGGCATTCGCGGATTTCTACCACGTCGCCGATACCACATTCGTTGCTCTCGTCGTGTACGTGCAGCTTAGTCGTACGCTTGATGAATTTCCCGTAGATCGGGTGCTTCACGAAACGCTCGATAGCAACAACAATGGATTTCTCCATTTTGTCGCTGATCACGCGACCTTGCAGAGTACGGATATTGTCACTCATTTACACACCCGCCTTTTCAGTCAGTAAAGTCTTAACGCGTGCGACGTTACGGCGCACTTGTTTCAACAGGTGAGTTTGTTGCAGCTGGCCACTCGCCGCCTGCATGCGCAAGTTGAATTGCTCACGCAGCAGGTTGAGCAGCTCAGTGTTCAGCTCTTCAACGCTTTTTTCACGCAGCTCTTGTGCTTTCATTACATCACCGTCTTAGTTACAAAGGTGGTTTTGATCGGCAATTTAGCTGCAGCCAGCTTGAATGCCTCACGGGCCAGCTCTTCCGGCACACCGTCCATTTCGTACAGGACTTTACCAGGCTGGATAAGGGCAACCCAATACTCCACGTTACCTTTACCTTTACCCATACGCACTTCGAGCGGCTTCTCGGTGATCGGTTTGTCCGGGAATACACGGATCCAGATCTTACCTTGACGCTTAACTGCACGAGTCATTGCACGACGAGCTGCTTCGATTTGACGAGCAGTCAGACGGCCACGGCCAACAGCTTTCAGACCGAAAGTGCCGAAGCTAACATCCGTACCCTGCGCCAGACCACGGTTGCGGCCCTTGTGCATCTTACGGAATTTTGTACGCTTTGGTTGTAACATCAGCGACTCTCCTTACTTGCGGCCTTTACGCTGCTGCTTTTTAGGTTGAGCAGCCGGTTCCGGTTGTTCAACTGCAGCCATACCACCCAGGATCTCACCTTTGAAGATCCATACCTTAACGCCGATTACACCATAAGTGGTGTGCGCTTCAGATGTGTTGTAATCGATATCCGCACGCAGAGTGTGCAACGGAACACGACCTTCACGGTACCATTCAGTACGCGCGATTTCAGCACCGCCAAGACGGCCGCTTACTTCAACTTTGATACCTTTAGCGCCAAGACGCATTGCGTTCTGTACAGCACGCTTCATTGCACGACGGAACATAACGCGACGTTCCAGCTGTGAAGTGATGCTGTCAGCAACCAATTTAGCGTCAAGTTCCGGTTTACGGACTTCGGCGATGTTAATCTGTGCAGGAACGCCAGCGATATTCGCGACGACCTTACGCAGTTTTTCGACATCTTCACCTTTCTTGCCGATAACGATGCCCGGACGAGCAGTGTGAATAGTCACACGGATGCTCTTCGCAGGACGCTCGATAACGATGCGAGAAACGGAAGCTTTCGCCAGTTCCTTAGTCAGGAATTGACGAACTTTAAAGTCGCTGTCCAGGTTGTCAGCGAATTCTTTGGTATTCGCATACCAAGTAGAGTTCCAAGGTTTGACAATACCCAGGCGAATACCATTAGGATGTACTTTCTGACCCATTGCTAGTCTCCAGAGTCTCAGCGATCGGACACAACCACAGTAATGTGGCTGGTGCGCTTCAGGATGCGATCTGCACGACCTTTTGCACGCGGCATAATACGCTTCATGCTTGGGCCTTCGTCGACGAAGATTTTCGTGACTTTCAGATCATCGATGTCAGCGCCATCGTTGTGTTCTGCGTTAGCAATGGCAGACTCCAGCACTTTTTTAACCAGACCAGCAGCTTTCTTGTTGGTGTAGGTCAGAGTTTCCAGAGCTTGCGACACTTTCTTACCGCGGATCAGGTCTGCAACAAGGCGAACCTTCTGAGCAGAAGAACGAGCGTGGCGATGTTTAGCGATAGTTTCCATCTCTTCCTCCTACCTTAGCGCTTTTTGGCTTTTTTATCAGCCACATGGCCGCGATAAGTACGCGTCGGCGCGAATTCACCCAGTTTGTGACCGACCATTTCATCGGAAACGAACACTGGTACGTGCTGACGACCATTATGGACAGCGATGGTCAAACCGATCATGTTAGGAAAGATCGTTGAACGACGGGACCAAGTGCGCAAAGGCTTCTTGTCACCGCTTTCCACCGCTTTCTCTACCTTCTTCAGCAAGTGCAGGTCAATAAAAGGACCTTTCTTGAGAGAACGTGGCATGGCTTATCCTCTAATTATTTTTTGCTACGGCGACGTACGATGAACTTATCAGTACGCTTGTTGCTACGGGTCTTCTTACCTTTGGTCTGAACGCCCCACGGAGTTACCGGGTGCTTACCAAAGTTACGACCTTCACCACCACCGTGCGGGTGATCTACCGGGTTCATCGCCGTACCGCGAACGGTAGGACGAACACCACGCCAACGTGCAGCACCTGCTTTACCCAGAACGCGAAGCATATGTTCAGCGTTACCGACTTCACCCAGGGTGGCGCGGCAATCAACTGGAACTTTACGCATTTCGCCAGAGCGCAGACGCAGAGTTACGTAGGAACCATCACGTGCAACGATCTGAACGTAGGCACCAGCAGAACGCGCCATCTGGCCGCCTTTACCGGGTTTCATTTCTACGTTGTGAACCGTTGAACCGACTGGGATGTTACGCATTGGCAGGGTGTTACCTACCTTGATCGCAGCATCAACACCAGATTGGATCTGGTCACCAGCTTTCAGGCCTTTCGGCGCCAGGATGTAACGGCGTTCGCCGTCTTTGTACAGAACCAGCGCGATGTTCGCGGAACGGTTCGGATCGTACTCCAGACGCTCAACCACTGCAGGCACACCGTCTTTGTTGCGTTTGAAGTCAACCAGACGATAATGTTGCTTGTGGCCACCACCGATATGACGGGTGGTGATACGGCCATTGTTGTTACGACCACCGCTTTTGCTCAGTTTTTCCAGCAGCGGGGCATAAGGTTTACCCTTGTGCAGCTCAGGGTTAACCACTTTAACAACGTGGCGACGACCCGGAGATGTAGGTTTACATTTAACAATTGCCATTGTTCTTACTCCTCCGACTTACTCTGCGCCGCCGATGAAGTCCAGGTTCTGGCCTTCTTTCAGGGTGACGTAAGCTTTTTTCCAGTCGCTACGACGACCAACACGCTGACCGTGACGTTTCACTTTCCCTTTAACTACCAGGGTGTTCACGTCTTCGACTTCGACTTCAAACAGTTTCTGCACTGCAGCTTTGATTTCTGCTTTGGTCGCGTCTTTGGCAACTTTGAGAACGATGGTGTTGCTTTTTTCCATCGCAGCGGATGCTTTTTCAGATACGTGCGGTGCACGCAGCACTTTCAGCAAACGTTCTTCACGGATCATGCCAGCATCTCCTCAACTTGCTTCACAGCATCAGCAGTCATAACCACTTTGTCGAAGGCGATCAGGCTTACTGGATCGATACCTGCTACATCGCGCACATCAACCTTGTACAGGTTGCGAGCGGCCAGGAACAGATTCTCGTCGACTTCGCCGGTTACAATCAGCACGTCTTCCAGGGCCATATCTTTCAGTTTCTGTGCCAGCAGCTTAGTTTTAGGCGCTTCTACAGAGAACTTTTCGACAACGATCAGACGATCTTGACGTACCAGTTCGGACAGGATGCTTTTCAGCGCGCCGCGGTACATCTTCTTGTTAACTTTCTGACTGTGGTCTTGTGGCTTAGCAGCGAAGGTTACACCACCGGAACGCCAGATTGGGCTCTTCACAGAACCTGCACGCGCACGGCCAGTACCTTTCTGGCGCCACGGTTTTTTACCGGAACCAGTTACTTCAGCACGGGTCTTCTGAGCACGAGTACCTTGACGGGCACCTGCTGCATAAGCAACAACAACCTGGTGTACCAGCGCTTCGTTGAAATCACGACCGAAGGTAGTTTCGGAAACAGTCAGCGCGCTTTGCGCGTCTTTCAATACTAATTCCATTGCTATCCCCTTACGCCTTCACAGCTGGTTTAACGATCAGGTTGCCACCGGTTGCGCCCGGTACAGCACCCTTAACCAGCAGCAGGTTGCGCTCAGCGTCAACACGTACTACGTCCAGGCTTTGAACGGTTACGCGCTCATCACCCAGGTGGCCAGCCATTTTCTTGCCTTTGAACACTTTGCCCGGAGTCTGGTTTTGACCGATAGAACCCGGAACACGGTGAGACAAGGAGTTACCGTGGGTAGCATCTTGGGTACGGAAGTTCCAGCGCTTTACAGTGCCAGCAAAACCTTTACCTTTAGAAGTACCGGTAACGTCGACTTTTTTAACGTCAGCGAAGATTTCTACGCTGATTTCTTGACCTGCAGAGAACTCTTGACCTTCTTCAAGGCGGAATTCCCACAGACCACGGCCAGCTTCAACGCCAGCTTTAGCGAAATGACCCGCTTCCGGTTTGGTCACACGGTTAGCTTTTTTGCTACCGGTAGTGACCTGGATCGCGCGGTATCCGTCGTTGTCCAGGTTTTTAACCTGAGTCACGCGGTTCGCTTCAATTTCGATTACGGTTACTGGGATAGAAACGCCATCTTCAGTGAAGATACGAGTCATACCCACTTTTTTACCGACTAAACCAATCATTGTTTCAACCTCTCAATCGCTCAATGACCTGATTAACCCAGGCTGATCTGCACGTCTACACCGGCAGCCAGATCCAGACGCATCAGAGCATCAACGGTTTTCTCGGTTGGCTCAACGATGTCAACCAGACGCTTGTGAGTGCGAATTTCGTACTGATCACGCGCATCTTTGTTGACGTGCGGAGAGATCAGAACGGTAAAACGCTCTTTGCGAGTTGGCAGCGGGATCGGACCACGGACTTGCGCACCAGTGCGCTTAGCAGTCTCGACGATTTCCGCGGTTGATTGATCGATAAGACGATGATCAAACGCTTTCAGGCGGATACGGATTCTTTGGTTCTGCATGAGACCAGAGCTCCAATTATTTATAAACGTAAATGATTACTCCTCGCACCCATTTCGATTGATGGGGGAGTGTAATCGTCAACATATAACTCCCATATCGGGAGTATTGTTCGAAGAGCAAAACGTACCTGCCCAACGACTGATTCGCTAAAATCAGACCTACCAAGATTAGGTAAGCCCGCGCATTATACGCAAAATGAGCACATAAGCAAGCCGCAGATGGAAATCTGTTCAGAATATCGTTACTTTTAATCTGGAGTTGTGTTGGCAATAGAAATGAAACACAAAGGGAGGGCTTACGATGGGATTATCAACCCACCCTACCGATGATTAGATTGCACCGGTAGGGGCGGTAGATAGAAATCAGTCTTTACGCTCTGACACCTGCGCTTGCGCATAATTTTGTATGCCTAACCGCTGGATCAGGTCTAGCTCTGTTTCCAACCAATCAATATGTTCTTCTTCATCGGCTAAGACACTAATCATCAAATCACGGCTGACATAATCATGGATAGAGTCGGCATAGGCGATGCCTTCGCGGAGGTCTTTGGCGCCCTGTAATTCCAACGCCAGGTCGGATCTCAGCATCTCCTCAATATCTTCGCCGATATTCAGTTTGCCAAGGTCTTGCAGATTAGGGAGGCCTTCCAGGAATAGGATTCGTTCAATGTAGCGATCGGCATGCTTCATTTCATCGATCGACTCGTGATATTCCTTGTCATTGAGGCGCATCAATCCCCAATTTTTGAACATACGTGCATGCAGAAAATATTGGTTAATCGCGACCAGCTCGTTACCGAGCAGTTTGTTAAGGTGCGCAATAATTTTTTTATCGCCTTTCATAAGCTATTCCTCCTAGCCAGTTCTAACAGTGTAGAAGCTGTAAGCCAAGAGTCAAAAAATAACCTTGTTATTTATTAGGCAACTTCATGCATATGAATAATGGTTGCGCGCTCCTCCATCATAATCTGCCTTGCCTGACGAATACACTTCCCACAATCAGTGCCAATGGGTACTAAGTCACGTAATTGCTTCATAGTATGTGGGTTGTGCTGACGGACCGCTTTGCGAATAGCGCTGTCAGTCACGGCATTACATAGGCATACGTACATATGGGACTCACTTCTTAACCAGTTAAGTAAGTCTAAATGGGAATGCTTTTAATTTCAATTAAGATTCACGAGAATTACATAAAAAAAGGGCACCGAAGTGCCCTCTTTACTACGTTGTAAAATTATCAGCGATTAAGCGATAACTTTAGCAACAACACCCGCGCCTACGGTACGGCCGCCTTCACGGATTGCGAAACGCAGACCGTCGTCCATCGC
>NZ_JBNNGK010000029.1:0-19239 GCF_050268245.1 Serratia sp. NPDC078593
TACCGATTCGGCCCTGTTTTTACGGATGTAACTGCAAATACTGCAACAGCATGATGGTCTTGGCATCCTTGATGCGTCCATCGGCGATCATCGCTGCCGCCTCGCTAAAGGGCAGCTCCACCACTTCAATATCTTCATCTTCAATACCGCCGCCAACGTTATGGCGTTGCGCATCATTATATTCAGCAATAAAGAAGTGAACGATCTCGGTAACGCCGCCCGGCGACATGTAGGCTTCAAAAATCTTCTTCACCTCACCGATCTGAAAACCGGTTTCCTCCATCGCTTCCCGGCGAACACACTGTTCCGGCGTATCATCGTCCAGCAGCCCAGCACAGGCTTCCAGCAACATGCCACTCTCATTACCATTAACATAGGTTGGCATGCGAAATTGACGGGTCAGCACGACCGTGCCTTTTTCCTGGTTGTACAACAAAATGGTTGCGCCGTTACCGCGATCGTACACCTCGCGCATCTGCTGCACCGAACCACCATTTTTGCGTTTTAAATCAAAAGTATACTTATTAAGCACATACCAGTTATCAGATAACAGTTCTTTCTTTACATTGTCGATTTTTGCTGACATTACTCGTTTTTCCATGACTTCAGGCCAACCACCTCATGCCGACTAGCTAAACGCAGCTACAGTAGATTTGCAATAAAAAAACCCACTGGGCTCAACGCACAGTGGGCTTCTTGATGAAGATACGATCAGAAACCGTTAGGTATATTGCGCATATCCGGTAATTTATGGGCAATACCTTTATGGCAATCGATACAGGTTTTACCCTCAGCGATCGCTTTATCGTGCATTTTAGCCGCTACGGTTTTCTGTGCGGTGAAATCCATATAGTCGAAATTGTGGCAGTTACGGCATTCTTGCGAATTATTGGCCTTCATCCGCGCCCATTCGTTAGTGGCCATCGCCAAACGGTGATTATCAAACTTTTGCGGCGTATCGATTAAACCAAATGCCTTGGCGTACAGCTCTTTGCTGGCCTTAATTTTACGCAACATTTTGGGCCCCCACTCGTGTGGCACGTGGCAATCTGGGCAGGTGGCGCGTACCCCGCTACGGTTGTTGTAGTGCACTGTCTCCATATATTCTTCATAGACGTTTTCACGCATTTCGTGGCAGCTAATGCAGAACTGTTCGGTATTGGCCGCTTCCATGCCGGTATTAAAACCGCCCCAAAAGATGATGCCGGCGACAAAACCCAGCAGCAGCAAGGTGCCAAGCGCCAAGCGACTTGGACGCCACCACCAGCGCCACACGCGGCGAATCAGACCGTTTTTTTTCTCTGTGTGTTGTTCAGCCATAATTTCTCCGCTTACTTGCCGAAGCCCGGCATAGGCTCAAAGTTGTTACCAACAATCGGTGCCGCATCGCTTTGCGGTACGTGGCATTGCAGGCAGAAATAACGGCGCGGGGCAACTTCACCACGAACCTTGCCGTCGCTGTCCATAAAGTGCGTTGGGCTGATACGCGGTGCACCGGTGGTACGATAATGTTCAACCCCGTGGCATTGCAGGCAGCGATTGGTATTCTTACTGACCTGATAGCCGTCGATACTATGTGGGATCATCGGCGGCTGATTGACATAGTTGAGTGCCATCCGCTCCTGCTGTTTTGGCATCTTTATATGCCCTTCGGCGGTGGCGGAAACCTCCGGCGATTGGCTGAGATCGACCTCACTGGCGGCAAACGCCACGCCCGCGATCGCCAGTGATATCAGCGCCGCCCAACGGGACACACGCTTTCTCAGGACATTGCTTTTCATTTTTTTGCTCCCGAAGAATAAAATTGGGTGTTTATTGTGAATACTTTCTCTGCACAAACATCGATACACCGCCCGCAGGCAAGACAGGCATGGCTCGCCACCTGGGGCGTTCCTTTGCGCACCAATAACGGCTCACGCAGGATGTGCGGCTCCGGGCAAACATGGAAGCAATCCATGCATCGCGTGCATTTTTCGCGCTGTTGTACACTGATGTGCACAATCCCTTGGCTGCCGATAACGCCGTATAACGCGCCCATCGGGCATAAATGGCCGCACCAGCCATGCTCAACCACCAGCAGATCAAATAAAAACAGCACAAGTAACAGCCAAATACCGCCACCGAACGCCGCCGCTAATCCGCTTAACCAGCCAACAGCATCCTGTGCATGACCGTGAATAAGGCCACGCCCCAAAAGCGCCACCGGATTAAGCCACTCCCACACCAGCGTACCGCTGATAGCGCTCCCCGCCAGCACGGCCAGCAAAATGCCATAGCGCAGGCTACGCGGCAGGCTGGCCGATTGACGCAGCCCCAGCTTGCGGCGTAGCCAAGCGGCCAAGTCGGTCACGGGATTAAGTGGGCACACCCAGCCACAAAACACGCGATTGCCAATCAGGCCGTAAACCAGTACCACCGCAGCGCCAACCCAGACTAACCAGGCTGGCCAGTGGCCGGCCAACAGGCTTTGTAACATCATCAGCGGATCGGTTAGCGGCACGGTTTCCAACAGCAGACTGGCGCTGTAATTACCGCGCAAAATCCAAATGCCCCAGAGCGGCCCGGACAAAAACATCAACAGAATCAGCAATTGACTCCCACGACGTAACAGCAGAAAACGATGGCTGTACCACCAACCATGACGGCGGCGCGCCTCATGACCTGCCTTGGCAACCGGATTCGCCATTACGGTGCCTCCTTGACGCCACGTGCGGGGAGTTGCCCACCTTCCGGCACCAAAGCCTGACCGGCGTGCTGCTTCTCTTGCCAACCCCAGCGATAATGCGCGCCCAGTTGACCGCGCGCCAACGACAGCGGTAACACCTTGATCGCCGCCTGCTCTAACACGCAAGCCTGCTCACACTTGCCACAGCCGGTACAGGCTTCGCTATGAACCGTCGGTAAAAACAGCGCATGCTTGCCGGTACGCGGGTTGCGTTGCATCTCCAGCGTGATGGCCTTATCGATTTGTGGGCAAACTCGATAACACACATCACAGCGCAATCCTTGCCAGTTGAGGCAATTTTCATGATCCAACAGAACCGCCAGCCCCATCCGCGCCCGATCGATATCGCTCAACAACGGATCGAGCGCACCGCTAGGGCACGCCGCCACGCAGGGAATATCCTCACACATCTCGCAGGCTATATCGCGAGCCACGAAATAAGGCGTACCTGCCGCCAACGGCGACAACAGTGTCGCCAGCTTCAAGGTGTGATACGGGCAAGCCTGCACACACTGCCCGCAGCGGATGCAGGCGCGGTCAAATGCACCGTCCGCCAAGGCACCCGGCGGCCGCAATGCCAGCCCGTCGCGCGCCTGCGACTGCCTTTGCTGCAACCCCAGCAGCAGCGCTATCCCTGCCAACCCCGCAGCACTGCGGGTAGCATCACGCAGGAAGCGCCGTCTTGATGGGGTTTTGTCTCGTTGCTGGCTCATCAAGCGCCCTTAAACCTTCTCCAGCTTAACCGCGCACTTCTTGTAGTCAGTTTCTTTCGATAGCGGATCGGTAGCATCAAGCGTCAGGTTGTTCACCAACTGTGCCGCGTCGAAGAAGGGCATAAACACCAGCCCTTTCGGTGGGCGGTTGCGCCCGCGCGTTTCAACGATGCTCACCACTTCACCACGGCGCGATAAGACTTTGACCTTATCGCCACGCCGTAAATTACGGCTCTTGGCATCCAGTGGGTGAATGAACAACACCGATTCAGGGAAGGCGCGGTGCAATTCTGGCACCCGGCGTGTCATCGAGCCGGTATGCCAATGTTCCAGCACTCGCCCTGTAGACAACCACAGATCGTATTCGTCATCCGGGCTTTCCGCCGCGGGTTCAAACGGCAACGCGAAGATCACCGCTTTACCGTCTGGTTTGCCATAAAAGCGCACGGACTCACCCGCCTTAACATACGGATCGGTACCTTCGCGGTAACGCCACAAGGTTTCTTTGCCGTCCACCACCGGCCAGCGCAAGCCCCGCGCCTGATGATACATATCGAACGCCGCCAAATCGTGACCATGGCCACGCCCAAAATCGGCGTACTCTTCGAACAGCCCCTTTTGCAGATAGAAGCCAACGTCGCGCGCTTCATCGTTTAACTGGGTTGCCGGGATCTCATCCAACGGGAATTTATCCACCACGCCATTGGCGAACAGCACGTCATACAGCGTCTTACCGCGGTATGTCGGTTTCTGCGCCAGCAGTTCCTCTGGCCAAACCTCTTCCACTTTGAAGCGTTTAGCGAACTCCACCAACTGCCATAAATCGGATTTCGCCTCACCCGGTGCTTTCACCTGCTGACGCCAAAATTGAGTGCGGCGTTCAGCGTTACCGTATGCCCCCTCTTTCTCGACCCACATGGCGGTCGGCAGGATCAGATCGGCCGCCAGCGCACTCACCGTCGGATACGGATCGGAAACCACCACAAAGTTGCGGGGATCGCGCCAGCCGGGCATACGCTCCTCTGTGATATTTGGCCCGGCCTGCATGTTGTTGTTACACATCACCCAGTAGGCGTTGAGCGTGCCGTCTTTCAATGCGCGATCTTGCGCCACCGCATGCAACCCCACTTTGGCGGGAATCGTCCCGGCAGGTAGCTGCCATTTTTGCTCGGCGATTTGGCGGTGCTTTTCATTGGTGACCACCATGTCGGCAGGCAAGCGGTGGGCAAAGGTGCCCACTTCACGCGCAGTACCGCAGGCGGAAGGTTGGCCGGTCAACGAGAATGGCCCACAGCCTGGTTTAGAGATCTTGCCCGTGAGCAGGTGCAGGTTGTAACACAGGTTATTTGCCCAGACGCCACGGGAATGCTGGTTAAAGCCCATTGTCCAGTAGGACACCACGTTAATGTTCGGGTCGGCATACAGTTTGGCTAACGCCTCCAACTGATCTTTCGCCACGCCGCTCATTGCCGCGGTTTTCTCCAACGTATACTCGGCGACAAACGCTTTGTAATCATCAAAGCTCATCGGCTCAGAGGCGTCACTGCCCGGGTTTTTAGCCGCTTTTTCCAACGGATGCGTCGGGCGCAGGCCATAACCAATATCGGTCGCGCCTTTGCGAATATTCACATGCTGTTGGAGGAAAGCCTGATCGACCGCGTTATTCTGAATAATATAGTTGGCGATGTAGTTCATGATCGCCAAATCGGTTTGCGGCGTGAACACCATGGCGTTATCCGCCAGTTCGAAGCTCCGGTGTTCGAAGGTCGACAGCACCGACACATTGACTTTGTCGTTACTCAAGCGGCGGTTAGTAATACGCGACCACAGAATTGGGTGCATTTCCGCCATGTTGGAGCCCCACAGCACAAAAGCGTCGGCCTGCTCGATGTCGTCGTAACAGCCCATCGGTTCATCCATGCCGAAGGTGCGCATAAAGCCAACCACCGCCGATGCCATACAGTGCCGCGCGTTGGGATCGAGGTTATTGGAACGCAGACCCGCTTTGAACAGTTTAGCCGCCGCGTAGCCTTCCCAAATAGTCCACTGACCCGAACCAAACATACCGACCGCCTCAGGGCCTTTCTCTTTCAATGCGCCCTTGAATTTCTCGGCCATGATAGTGAAAGCCTGCTCCCAGCTAATCGGCGTGAACTCACCGGTTTTATCGTACTGGCCATTCTTCATGCGCAGCATCGGCTGCGTCAGACGGTCTTTGCCGTACATGATTTTCGGCAGGAAATAGCCCTTGATGCAGTTCAGTCCCCGGTTAACCGGGGCATCGGGATCGCCCTGTGAGGCGACGATACGGCCATTTTGCGTACCAACCAATACGCCACAGCCCGTACCGCAGAAACGGCACGGGGCCTTATCCCATTTGATCTCTTCCGCGCTACCCACCACGGCCTGTGCCACCGTCGGTATCGTTAACCCGGCAGCCGCCGCAGCCGCAGCCGCCGCATTAGCTTTCATGAAGTCTCGACGACTGAGTTTCATGGCGTTACCTCACCTTGCTCATCTTGCTGGTGGTAAACCAGCGACACCGCCAGCACGCCGTCCAGATTGCGTGCCGACTCAATTTTTTCCAGCAGCGCATGGGAACGAGCTGCCTGCATGACGACCACTAATTTGCCTTGCGCCCGGTCTTGCGCCGGTATCTCGGTATCCGGGATCGCCAACAGCGCAGGGATCACCTGCGCAAACATCTCCGGCCGGGCTTGGACCATAAGCCCACTGACGTGCCATTCGTTATGCATTATTTTCACTCCGGGTTATGTCGATTGCGCCCGTCGGGCAGCCTAAGACGCAGGCACCGCAGCCGTTACAGTCGGCAACACTCAATGAAGGTTGTGCGATGCCGCCAAGACGAGGTCGAAAGCGAATCGCCTGCGTTTCACAGCTGTCTTGGCAACTGCGGCACTCAACTCCCTGCAAAGCCAGACAACCGGCAGCGAATTGGGCCTGCAACTGCCACGGCAACTCACTCTGCGGCCGGAACAACGGCGCTGCACACGCGGCAACGCAATGGCCGCAGAAGGTGCATTCCGCTCGCGTGAAGTCAATCTCGGGATAACCGCCACGCCCGTTGATCAGTACGCCGGTTTCACACGCGCCGACGCAGGCCTGGCAGCGTGTGCAACCGGCGATAAAAAGAGGTTCGGCCCGCGACCACGGAGGGCGGATTGCTGTTGAGGGGTGACGCCATTGTCCACTGAGCAGCGTGCGCCGCGACAATTCGGCCATGCTATTTATCCTTGACGTTGCGGTATGCCAATCCAATCGCTGCCTACTGACCTTGAGATTAATGACAACGCCGCCAGCGTGGTCGAGAGGCGTTAGTTCGCTTTCCCGAATCGTTGATCTTGTTTGCCGTTGGTATAACGTTCTGTTTTTTTGATCTGGCTGTCCCAAGGCTGGGCGAGGCTAAGATAGGATGTCAGGGAGGGGTAGATAATCCCCCTAAAGGGGTAAATCAGGGGGTAGCTTGCGCCAGATCAATCTCTGAACCGCTGGGCTGAGATTTATCCCGTTTTTTTCATGCAATCGCTATTAGTTTGATTATATAACGATGGCTATTTCACACGCGGATACTTCGCTTACCGCCTGGGCGGCGTATTTTAGTTGCAAAAATGCTCATTTTGCTTTCGAATGAAAACGCAGCACGGGCTGCAATCAGAAAAGGATGTGTTTTTGCTGGTAAAACGTTCAGTGACCAACAGCCTGGCCAAGGCGTTGATCTGCATTGTGGTGCTATCGGTGTTGTCCACCGGTTTGGCGCTGACGACCGTTGCCGACAGCCTGCGTGATGCCGAAGCGGTGAATATCGCCGGTTCGCTGCGCATGCAGAGTTATCGTCTAGCTTACGATTTGGCTCAGCACAGCGCCACGCTGGAACAGCATCTCGCCGTGTACCAACAATCGTTGCAAGCCCAAGCTTTGCAGAAGTTAGATCGGTTTTACGTACCGGCAGAGGTACGTGAAAAATACCTCGCCCTACTGCATGCATGGCAATTGCTGGAACAGCAAATACACGCCGGAAAAACGCAACACTATCAAGATAATGTCGCCAGTTACGTCGGTCAGATTGACCATTTTGTGTTGGCGTTGCAGCGCTATTCGGAAATCAAACTGACGATTGTCGCCACCATCAGCGTAATGGGCTATATCGCCATTATCGGTCTGGTATTATTTTGCATCCGCTTCATGCGTCGTCAGGTAGTTGCCCCCTTGCGGCAATTGGTGGAGGCCAGCCAACGGGTGCAACAGCGCGATTTTAACCATCCCCCGCTTGACGTTACGCTGCCCAATGAGCTTGGCGTGCTGTCTACCACCTTTACCGCCATGTCCAGCGAACTGTCCAAGCTTTATCAGTCACTGGAGCAAAAAGTCCAGCAAAAAACCGAACGGCTACAGCACGCCAATAACACGCTGGAAGTGATGTACAGCTGCTCACAAGCGCTAAGCACCGGGCAAATCGATCGGCAAGCGTTTGAAAAAATTCTGCACATTGTACGTCGCAGCGAGCAGTTACAATGCATTGAACTCAACGTGCACGACAGCCTGAGCCAATGGCGGCTTAACAGCGGTGAAGCGTTGGCTGACCAGCCGTGGCAACGGCTCACCATCGTGCAGGAAAACCGGTCGCTGGGGCAATTAAGCTGGCAGCTCCGCGATCGGCCGCCAAACCCGCACCTGATGCAAAGCGTAGCCAATATGCTTAGCCGTGGCGTATACGTTAAGCGGGCGCAGAAACAGCATATGCAATTCTTATTGATGGAGGAACGCGCCACGATCGCGCGTGAGCTGCATGATTCCCTGGCGCAGGCGCTCACCTTCTTACGTATCCAAATGACGCTGCTCAAACGTACTCTGGCAGACAGTTCGCCGCAGGCGCAGGCGATCATTGCTGATTTCGATCGTGCGCTGGCTGACGCTTACCGTCAATTGCGTGAACTGCTGGCCACCTTCCGCTTGAGTATCCAAGAGGCCGATTTAAACGCCGCGTTGCAACAATTACTGGTACCATTAAAAGTTCTATCACGCGCACGGATTCAGTTACACTGTCAACTTTCCTCGCAGGCGCTCAACGCCCAGCAACAGGTTCACGCACTGCAAATCGTTCGGGAGGCCGTGCTCAACGCCATCAAGCACGCCGACGCACAGGAAATCGCCATTCGCTGCATCGCCACCGACCGCGGTGAAAATCAAATCTGCATCATTGATGATGGATGCGGCATCGCCAGTCTGGACGAACCCGAAGGCCATTATGGCCTGACTATTATGAGCGAACGTGCGGCGCGGCTGGGGGGAACATTACGCATTGCGCGCGGAAAACAAGGCGGCACCGAAGTCTGCCTGTCATTTCCTTCACAAAATAATGATTAAAGAAGGGTTGTTCATCCTTCGTTGCGGCTAAATTGCACCATGATCGCCAACTAAGGAGGTTTACGGCGCGATTTGCCACTATTTTAAAAGAGTCAGTCCCATGGCGAAGCGCGTCTATCGCGCGTTTGCGTGGCTTTACTCGTTACAGGGAGCAATTTTCATGGTGATGAAGAATTATCGCGTTATGATCGTCGACGATCACCCGTTAATGCGTCGCGGCATTAAGCAATTATTGGGACTGGAACCCGGCTTTACCGTGGTTGCCGAAGCGAGCAATGGCAACGAGGCCATCGGCTTGGCTGCCCAACAAACGTTGGATGTGATCCTGCTGGATTTGAACATGAAAGGGCTTTCTGGCCTTGATACGCTGAAAGCCTTGCGTGACGATGGTGTCGACGCTCGCATTATCGTGCTGACCGTATCAGACGCGCGCAACGATGTGTATGCCTTAATCGATGCTGGCGCAGATGGTTATCTATTGAAAGACAGCGAGCCAGAACAGTTATTGGAATATATTCGCGCCGCGGCAGAAGGTGAAAACGTCATCAGTGACGCGGTAGCGGATTATCTCTCATCGCGCAGCGAGCAACACAACCCATTTGCCGATCTCACCGAGCGCGAGCTGGATGTGTTGCAAGAAGTCGCTCGCGGCATGTCAAACAAACAGGTCGCAGCACAGCTGCATATTTCTGAAGAGACGGTCAAAGTGCATATCCGCAATATGCTGCGTAAACTGGACGTGCGCTCCCGTGTGGCCGCCACCGTGCTCTACTTGGAACATAAAAACCAGTGACGCATCAAGGGATACCCCGGCATGCCGGGGATATTAGCGATTACGCCAGCATGCCAAGCAGAGCTTGATGATGCTGGTGCACCCAGTCTTTGTTTAACGGCCCCCAGTGAGTCAACTGGTAATAACCGTCATTATTTCGTACCCCCTGCTGTACAAATTGCAATTCCACGCCAAGCCCAGGCAACGCTTTCAGCACATCTTGTAACGTGCGCCGCGGCCAACCGGTGAGTGCCATCAGCCGTGGTACGTTTGGCCGTTCGCTGTGGCTTATCAACCAGCATAAATACAGGCGACGCGCAAATACCGGGTTTATTTCCATACCTTTCTCCCGCTTCGGCTTAACGCCACTTATTCACCTCAGGTAACGAGCCGACACATTATTGCGCTGTTAAACGCGGTCCGTGGACTGCACGCGCATCGACTACCGTTATTTACATTATCTCCTTTTTTTCTCCACGCTTTTGCCCGCTATGCCGAGTAAAGTGCACCCTACCGCCTATTTTAGGTTGCTGTTATAGGGCTTTAACCCGTTGCAAGCAGCGTTCAAATCCGCACTGGCAGAATTGTCGCTCCTCCGCCACGGTGTAAACTGAACGTTGAGGATTTACCGCATTGCCGCCTTCCCGCAACGCGAATGATTTGGGTATTACGTTGGTAACCTTCCCAACTGACGAAAACTCAACGTTAATGCGTAATTAAAGATAGAACAAGACACCACGAGGTTCGCGCTGCATGGCTAATTTTTTTATTGATCGCCCGATTTTTGCCTGGGTGTTGGCAATTATTCTTTGCCTCACCGGTGCTTTGGCGATTTTTTCATTGCCGGTGGAACAGTATCCGAATCTGGCACCGCCAAATGTACGCATCAGTGCAAACTATCCCGGTGCCTCCGCACAAACGCTGGAAAACACCGTTACCCAAATCATTGAACAAAACATGACGGGGCTCGACAACATGATGTATATGTCGTCTCAGAGCACCAACACCGGACGCGCCACGGTAACGCTGACCTTTGAAGCCGGTACCGATCCGAATGAAGCCATGCAGCAGGTGCAAAATCAGTTGCAGGCGGCAATAAAACGCTTGCCGCAGGCGGTGCAGCAGCAAGGAGTTACCGTATCCAAATCTGGTGATACCACGCTGATGATGGTCGCTTTCGTTTCTACCAATGGCAGCATGGATAAACAAGATATCGCCGACTATATCGTTTCCAACCTGCAAGATCCCCTCAGCCGTATCAATGGCGTTGGCAGCATGGACGTTTATGGTTCGCAGTACGCCATGCGTGTCTGGCTCGATCCGAATAAACTCACCAGTTACAAATTGACCACCGAAGATGTGATCGGCGCCATTAAATCACAAAATGCGCAGGTGGCTGTCGGTCAACTCGGGGGGACGCCGTCAGTCGATCACCAGGCACTTAACGCTACGATTAACGCGCAATCGCAATTGCAAACGCCAGAACAGTTCCGCCAAATCACACTGCGGGTCAATCAAGATGGCTCATTAGTGACCCTCGGCGATGTCGCCACGGTTGAACTCGGCGGCGAAAACTATGACTATCTCAGCCGCTATAACGGCATGCCTGCGGCGGGGATGAACATTAAGTTGGCCTCCGGTGCCAATGAATTGCAGACTGACGAACGGGTTAAAGCCAAAATAGAAGAGCTGTCGCAGTACTTCCCGTCAGGGTTGGAGGCGAAAGTCGCCTATGAGACAACACCGTTCGTTAAGGCCTCAATCAAAGACGTCGTAAAAACGTTGTTAGAAGCCATTTTGTTGGTCTTTCTGGTGATGTACCTGTTCTTACAAAATTTTCGTGCCACGCTGATCCCCACCCTTGCCGTGCCGGTCGTTCTGCTTGGCACTTTTGCCATCCTTTCTGCCTGTGGGTTCAGTATCAATACGCTAACCATGTTCGCCATAGTGTTAGCCATCGGCCTGCTGGTGGATGACGCCATCGTGGTTGTGGAGAACGTCGAACGCGTAATGAGTGAGGAAGGTCTGCCACCGCGTGAAGCCACGCGCAAATCAATGGGCCAGATACAGGGCGCACTGGTGGGTATCGCGATGGTGTTGTCCGCGGTGTTTATTCCCATGGCCTTCTTCGGCGGTACCACCGGGGCTATCTATCGCCAATTTTCGATCACCATCGTTTCCTCAATGGTTTTATCGGTGTTGGTGGCGATGATCCTCACCCCTGCCTTGTGCGCAACGCTGCTGAAACCCATCGCCAAAGGGCATCATCACGGGAAACGCGGCTTTTTCGGCTGGTTCAACCGTATGTTCAATCGCAGCGCCATGCGCTATGAGCGCGGGGTGGCGCGCGTGTTGCATCACAGCCTGCGTTATATGCTTATCTATCTGCTGCTACTGGGCGGGCTGACATGGCTGTTTATGAAGTTGCCTACCTCATTTTTGCCGTTGGAAGATCGCGGTGTGTTCACTGTACAGGTACAACTTCCCCCCGGTTCAACACAGCAGCAAACGGCTAAGGTGGTTGAAAAAGTAGAACACTATCTGCTAACCGAAGAGAAGCAAGATGTGCTTTCTGTCTTTGCTACCGTCGGTGCCGGACCGGGGGGGAACGGCCAGAACGTAGCGCGTATGTATGTACGGTTGAAGGATTGGAGCGAGCGCGGTTCTGGCGATTCATCGTTTGACATTATCGCTCGCGCCAGCAAAGCATTCAGTAAAATTAATGAGGCACGCGTGATCGCCAGTAGTCCGCCTGCCATCAGCGGCATGGGCAGTTCTTCTGGCTTTGATATGGAATTACAAGACCACGGTGGCTTAGGCCACACCAAATTGATGGCAGCACGCGACCAACTGTTGCAACTTGCCGGTGAAAGCCCCCTGCTCTCCCGCGTTCGGCACAACGGTTTGGATGACAGCCCGCAGATGCAAATTGATATCGATCAGCGCAAAGCGCAAGCTTTAGGCGTCAACATTGATGACATCAATAGCACATTATCCACCGCCTGGGGTTCAACCTATGTTAATGACTTTGTTGACCGCGGCCGGGTAAAGAGAGTTTACGTGCAGGCCGCCGCGCCATTCCGCATGCTGCCAGGTGATATCGATAAATGGTACGTGCGTAATCACAGCGGTGGCATGGTGCCCTTTTCCGCCTTTGCTACCAGCCGCTGGGAATACGGGTCGCCACGTTTAGAGCGGTTTAACGGCAGTTCAGCCGTTGAAATCGTCGGCGAAGCGGCAAGTGGCATCAGTAGCGGTACCGCAATGGCTGAAATGGAGCGATTGGTCAGTATGTTGCCGAACGGTTTTGGGCCGGAATGGACCGCCATGTCATATCAAGAACGCCTCTCTGGCTCGCAGGCGCCAGCGCTGTATGCTATCTCACTGCTGGTGGTGTTCCTGTGTCTGGCTGCGCTCTATGAAAGCTGGTCAATTCCCTTCTCAGTGATGCTGGTGGTGCCGCTTGGCGTGATTGGCGCGGTTGCCGCAACCTGGCTTCGCGGGCTGGAAAACGATGTTTACTTCCAGGTGGGGTTGCTGACGATCATTGGGCTTTCAGCCAAGAACGCCATCTTGATCGTCGAATTTGCTAACGAACTCAATCAAAGAGGCCAAGACTTGACCGCGGCGACGCTCGAGGCCGCACGTATGCGCTTACGCCCTATTCTGATGACCTCACTGGCGTTTATTTTTGGCGTACTGCCGATGACCATGAGCCAAGGCGCAGGCTCTGGTAGCCAGCATGCCGTTGGCACCGGCGTAATGGGCGGTATGATTTCCGCCACGCTGCTGGCGATCTTCTTCGTACCGTTATTCTTTGTGCTGGTACGACGACGCTTTCCCGGCAAACAGCTTATGCCAGCGCAAACGGAGAAAACTGCAGATTAACGTATAAAAAATCAGCACCGGGAAACCGGTGCTGCTTTTTGACGTCTTACTGATTACCCTTTCCACGGTGTTTTAAACCCAATTCCACGAAATCAACGCATCTTGTTGGTTATTGCCAGTTACCCAATATTTCGTCGATAAAATCTTTCCAGTTACCTAATTCACGACCGACCAAAACGCTGACAACCTCAATAATTAACCGCCGAAAATTCCACGTTTTTTTAACCAAGTGAGCCCTTAGGCAACGCTATCGCTCACGCTGATTCTTGAAGAAGCACTTTACAGTTTAGAATTGCTAATCTATTTTTAAGACAGGTTCCAGTAAAACCCTTTAACAAGTTAGGTACACCCTCCCAAACACCACTAAAATGGTTAAATTATATGAAGATTTTAATCACCGGCAGCTCCGGAAATTTGGGTACAGCCTTAGCCTTAACCTGTAAAAAAAGAGGATATGAGGTGACCGGTATTGATATAACCCCCTCAGATCACACCTCTTTTATTGGATCGATAGAGGATCATGATTTTATCGATCAACATATGAAAAATATAGACGTGGTATTTCACGCGGCAGGTTTACATAAACCACACATCGTCACCCATAGTTATAATAACTTTATACAAACTAACGTCGCAGGAACCTCTAACCTGTTACAGGCAGCCACTAAAAACCACGTAAGAAAATTTATCATGTCCAGCACCACCAGTATATTTGGGGATAACTTATCCCCTCCCGATAATAGTCCGGCCATATGGATTGATGAGTCAGTAGATATTAGAAGCAAAAATATATATGGCGTCACCAAACTTGCGGCGGAAGAATTATGCCGTATCCAGCCAAAAAAAAATAATATTGACTGTGTTGTTTTAAGGCTATCACGTTTCTTTTATGAGGATGATGATAATCCACATATCAGAGAAACCTATAGCCCGGAAAATGCTAAAGTTAATGAACTACTCTATCGGCGAGTAGATATTGAAGATGCGGTGAACGCTCATTTTGCCGCCATCCATTATACGCCGGAGTCAGGATTTGACAGGTTTATCATCAGTGCAACAACGCCCTTCTCCCCCTTACACTGCAATGATATTAGACAAGCAGCCGAAAGTGTTATCAGTAAATTGTACCCAGATTATATTCAGCTTTATCAAAAATTAGGATGGAAAATGTTCCCCAAAATTGATCGAGTTTACAGCAATGAAAAGGCTAGGAAGTTATTGCAGTGGGAACCACAGTATTCATTCCAATCTGCGTTAACCTCCCTATCTGATGGGCAATCTTTCCGTAGCCCACTCTCATCAATAATTGGCTGGCGGCGATACCATAACCAAGCCTATGATGGGATGCCTTACCCCGTCGCCCCCTCATCATAGCCTATTACTTAGACACCTATTAATATAACGAATCATTATATCCAAGGATCAAATTATTTAACATTACTCACGAAAAATAACAGTCAATCATTTAAAAATTTTAACGCCTAGAATCATAAGAGATTTATAAAAACATTAGCGTATTAATTAAGTTAACGATCAGCATGCCAAAATAAAATTATCAATGTGACTTGGTTAATTCTTAATACCTACTCTATGATTTAAAACATCCAAAATTTCATGGAAATATTATGAGCGTACTAACCATTCCCGAGATATTGATTGCCAACAGACATAAAGCATCATGCTGTGATGATATAAATGCCATTATCGCCATACTCAACCGCCAAGAGATATCATTATCTGATAATATTGATTTTTTGTGTAAATATGAATCCACTCTCCCTAAAAAAAAACCAATAAAAACCATAGAAATCAACAATGAGGCATTCAAAATATTTGATGATTACTTTGAAGTTACACGCACGGCAGACAATCCATTAGAAACTTATGTCCGTTACGGTATCCATTGTGCCTTAATATTTACTGAAGATACGGGGCAAAACAGGACAACACTCAGTCACAATGAGAAGGAAAGTTTATTGCAAGGAATAGTCGATGCACTGCACATTGGTATCGATTATCTCACCCCCAATGAATGCGATAAGGAGGTAATATGAACACACCTGAATTAGTGCGTTGGAAAGTTGGGCATAAAATTTTTTTTCTATTTATTCAAGCCGCATTGATGTCGTTACACAATGCAGAAATTTATTTAACGCAGAAAAAAAAGCACGACGGTATGCTTTCGTTAAAAAATGCGGCCAGCATGATGAGAGCATCAGCCTTGGCGATGCGATATAGCGCTGACTTCAAGAAGGAAAGCTATGAGAACCTTATCCGACCGTCGATGCCAGAACGCTTTAGTGGCCTGGGTAGTATGGACCATGCATATTTAGTTAAAATAATGACACGGATAAAAAAGAATAAAGAAAATATGCACAGTTTCTTTGGCACTGCCTATGATGATTTTGTGATATCGGTACAACAAGCCTATGATGCCCATATCTTTGTTTGCGAGCAATTTGTTGTTAATCAGAAAAGTTTAAGAAGCGCACAAGCGCACTCTGTAGCAACAGAAGTATTAACTGATTTTAAAATAAAACGTCTTTCCTCTCTTCAGCCCAAATAATCCTTGGCGGAAAAACATGTTTAATCAAGAAGAAATTGATTTGTTAGCCAGACAGGTTTCTCAATTGGATGCCCGTTTCTCCATGCTACCCGCCTATGCGGAAACCGTATCGCTGCCAGAAATGGAAAACGTCTTAGGTGAGTTATCGTTACGAATGGCCGATAACTACCCTTATTTTCATCCGTTTTATCTCGGACAGATGTTAAAACCGCCGCATCCCATTGCGCGTCTTGCTTATTCGCTATGCCTGTATATCAACCCGAATAATCACGCACTTGATGGTGGGAGGGCAACTTCGGCACTTGAAAAAGAAGCCGTTGCTGAAATAGCCAAAATGGTAGGATGGCATGAACACCTTGGCCATCTCACCAGCGGTGGAACGTTCGCTAATTTAGAAGCACTCTGGATTGCCAGAAAACTCGCCCCCGGAAAGTCAGTCGCGGCCTCTGAACTTGCCCATTACACGCATCAACGTATTAGCCAAGTATTAGAAATTGAATTTGAGAAAATCCCCTGCGATACCCTCGGCCGAATGGATATCGCGGAGCTGGAAGCAAGATTAAAACAAGGCCACATTGGCACGGTCGTGGTGACATTAGGCACTACCGCCATGGGCACGTTAGATCCATTAGATGCGATTATCGCCTTACAGCGTCAATATTCTTTTAGAATTCACATCGATGCTGCATACGGTGGTTATTTTACACTGTGCACACAGCTCCCCGATGAAAACCGAAAAATCTTTGATGCGCTCCATCAGGCTGATTCTATTGTTATCGATCCCCACAAGCATGGAATGCAACCCTATGGTTGCGGGTGCATCTTGTTTAAAAATCCAGCGGTGGGGAAATATTATAAACATGATTCACCTTACACCTATTTTAGCTCTAACGAGTTGCATTTAGGCGAGATTAGCCTGGAATGCTCACGGGCTGGCGCTTCAGCTGGGGCGCTCTGGGCAACGCAAAAGCTGCTACCGCTCACCCGCGATGGACAATTTGCCGCCGCGCTACAATGCTCAAGAGACGCCGCTCTGTCACTTTTTCATTGGCTAAATGAACAAGCAGATTGCGTAACGGTGTTACCCCCTTCGCTCGACATCGTTTTATGGTATGTGCCTGACACCAGCGCAGAAACCAGCTCTGCGCTATCACAAAAGATTTTTGATAAAGCGGCAGAAATTAATCTTCACCTCGCCTTAGTACGCGTTTCGCGAAAGCTGCTACAAAATCGGGTTACGTCAGACAATACGTTTTGGGATGCCGATAGCGTGTTATGCCTACGCGTTTGTCTGATGAAGCCAACACATAAAACCTGGCTGCCCCGTATCCTATCGCATCTGCGTTCCGCGATGAATGAAGCGATAAACGCGCGCACATAAACAAAATAAAGACCTAAACCCTCAATCAGCGAAACGGAGAACAGAGTGTGAAAACAGAACAGCCGAACTTTACTTATCAGTTACTCAATCAGGCAACTAGCTCACAGGCTATCGATTGTTTGTGTAGCGTATTTAGCACACATGAGCCACTAGGCAAGGCATTAGGCATACGCGCAGACGAGTTAAGGCCTTTCGTTACCGATTTGGTACATTACGCCGTCGAAAACCAATTATCCTGGGTTGCAATACATGAAGCATCATCACGTCTGGCAGGAGTGAAAATATTTACCGATTTCGAACATGACTTTATTCCCGATGATTATAACAACGAGAAATTGGATACCATCTTCAAATTTTTACACTCGATTTATGATTATAAAAAAAATGATGAAGGTCTAGAAAATAATAAATTATTGCACTGTTGGATGACGGCCGTTTGGCCTGAGTTTCAACGCCAAGGTGTATTAAGAAAAATGTATCAAATGGGAGCAAGTTGGGCATACAAGCAAGGATATCGCCATTGTATTTCAGAAGTGACGAGCCAATACAATCTTGCATTTTTAGAAAAGGAAACAGAGGTAACCCAACTCAACACGCTACATTACGCCCAATATGAAACACAAGGGACTTACCCTTTCCTCGCGGCTGAAGATAGCAAGATGTGTGTGTTGTGCCGATATCTCCTCAAAGATACAGTGGCGGCATAACGCGTTGAGTCTCTTTCGAGTACAAAACAGGCGCTGTGTTTACCGGTTTTATTTAATTAAGGTCAGCATCGGCGACGAGGCTCGTGCTGGCCTACACGGATCGATAAGTGGCCGTTCCGCTGCTGTTCGGCATGGATTGCCCTCCCCTTCATCAATAATTAGCCTGTACTCTGGATCGAAATGCTGCGCTGGGGCATTATCGTTAAAACGTAATGAGCAATTCTCTGCGATGATTTAGGCTATCTGTTGCTCTGAGCCAATCCTGATGTATAGGTAACATTTTTTCATGAAACAAAACGACGCAAAAAACTCGCTCACTCTCTATGGCATTAAAATACATTGAATATTAAACAAACTTTTCGTACTTTCATTTTTCGTCGAGTAAAGAAGTAATTAAAATCAGTATATTCATAAAGTTACGGATTCGCATTCAACATAAACGACTTCAACCATAACATTCCACAGCCCTGTTTTATGCATTATGCTTACGCACTTCTGTTGAACAGCTATGTCCATCAATTATGGATAATAAATGAACACACTAGCATCTTGGAACGATGGACTTCCAGCACACCAAGTAGCTCGTCTTGGAGCAGTCATAGTCGCAATTGTAGTTATGCTAACCCGTATCTTCCTGCTGGATCTGATGTACAAAACATCATATGGATATGTGAGTAACTCCCATTTGCTGTGATTTATCCTCAAATGGGAGTTACTCGTTGAATGATAGTTTTCTAAGGATTGCTTTCTAAAAAAGTTGAGTTTACAGCCTGACAACAACTACCCAGCCTTAAGGTGCTTTGTCAAAAGTATGAAAGAGGCTAGTTAGCCTCTTTGGTATCACTGAAAAATGCTAATGCTCAACCTTTTGGTGGGTAAGGATCTTTCCCGTGTGAATCTTTATCCCGGATCTGCCCGTTAGGTCGATGAATGACCAGCTCGCTACCCTGGTTCTGTGCAATCGTGCGACCTGCGTCAATCGCTTCCTGCTGCGTGTGGTGGGTTGAAGTGTAGTGGCACACTGAATTTGGCCACCTGAATAGAGGTGGTATCATCACCTCACAGTCAAAACAGGTGACATTATGACCGGACGTAACAGACG
>NZ_JBNNGK010000030.1:0-19078 GCF_050268245.1 Serratia sp. NPDC078593
CTGCTTTTTGCTTGATGCTGATTTTGTCATGTGAGCTACCTCTGGTTAAGAGTTTACTCACTTAGCGCCGTGTCCACTATTGCTGGGTAAGATCACTCTAACTGATCATTGGTTTTGTATTTAAATATTTCTTCAAAGTAGATCCGAAGCATTTCATAGACAACATCACCATTCTGGATAATGCGAATGACGCCGTTCCTGAAGCGCAGATCTTCCGTCCTTTGTTTCTGGCAAACATCGTTATAGTCATCAGTAAAACAGGACGTGTAATACAACAGACGGGTAGCCCCCTTCCCTAATGAATCAACTTGATTTGCGACCTGCTGTCTGACGGCAGAAACTGCATGTTCGAGCTTCAGTGCAAGAAAATTATTGGCCTGTAAATAACTGATGATTTCATTGTTACCATACATAATCGCTCCTTGCTTATTGTCATTAGACCCGGATTCCAATTTTCCCACGGGAAGCGTTCGGTTGTAGTTCAACTCATCATAAAGTTTCTACCTTGCATATCAAGTTATACGTATAAAAAATGTGGTTATATTTTATCAATACTGCCAGTTGGGGTCATGAGCCACACGCCAGCATCACCGCAAACAAACACATCTTGTTAGCAGATGATGAATTAGTCATACAGAAAGTAAATGATTTAATATTACAAATTGTCTTTTAGTAATAAGTAGCGGTTCATGTTGAGTTTTGACAGTTATTGCCTCACCCAATCTCTGGCATGAATAAAAGAAGTAAAATCAGACTACTGACAAAGCCCGTTATTAGGGAAAGCGTGGCGGTGGGGCCATAGTGGCGTAAACCACCGGAGCGCCCCTCGCTACGCTAGGCCCGGGTATCTCGGGCCATCAGCCGACTTCATCATCAAGCTCAGTAAAATTAGGCTTCTTATTTGTTACTGATTTGAAAAGATACTCAATGTGTAGTGACGCCGTGAGAGAATGATTTCAGCTCAATGGAGCCTAAACGCAGTGGCATTATACAGCTACCGATAATCGGAGAGCCATTCTCATCTTCAAGCCATAAATGTGCGGGAGTAGACATGTAATTTCCTTATCATGGATAAATAGCAGTAACGATAAAACATTACCATTTCACGTAACGTGCAAATATAAACACTATTAATATGGCGAACAAACCGACAGGCCAAATGGGACTATCAGGAAAGAAATATCTTTGCAGCAATGCAAATATAATAATGCAAAACGAGGGTGCATATAGCGAAAACAATTGTCGAAAAAGCCACGACAACATTCGTTTAATAAATAACATCATAGCTACCTAATCATTTTTTCTATAATATGAGCTATCCCTTCATCTGATGCCCATTGCGCCGTCAACGCGCCTGCGCGTTCAAACAATGATTCAACCATAAAATACATCATCTCAAGCTCTTGAACATATAGTGCGGCGAAGAACGCAGGATAAGTAATGCGGAGACGTTCCGCACTATCTGCTGCCTTCTGCACAATGCCATACATGCCAACTACTGTGACTGCTGTGCCCGCAGCACGCCCTGCAATAGCACTCATATCACGGCTAAGATTCATACCGGTAGAGACAGATGTTGCTGTAGCTAAAGTAAATCCTGCTTTCGTCAGAGAATTTGCGGCAATATGGATATTAATAGCCATAAGCTTTTGTTTGATAAGCTCCAGTTGATCTGATGTTTTGTATTTTAATATCTCCTCAAAATAAATTCTGAGTATGTCATATACAACGCCACCGTGTTGAATAAGATGAATAACGCCTTTTTGGAAGCGAATATCTTCATTTTTTGACGTTGACATATGTCCTGATATTCATCAGTAAAGCAGGACGTATAATACAGCACTCGCCTTGCACCTACGCCTATCGTTTCAATCTGATTTGATACAGCCTTTCCTACGCCCGTTAATGCGTGGTCGAATTTTAACGCCAGAATTTTATTAGCCTGCAAATAACTGATAACTTCATTGCTGTTGTACATAACCGCTCCTTGCTTATGTTCATTAGACCCGGTTTTCCATTTTTCCACGGGAAGCGTTCGGTTGTAGTTAACGCTTTATCTTGCACACCAAGATCACCATACAAAAAACATGTCTATATGCATAGCTATTTGTCGGCACCATGATGTCATATCAGAATCGGACTCTATCATTATGCCCTTTTATTTTTAAACTTATGCCGCTGCCCTGTTGGCGCAATGCACCCGCCGTGATGATCATCGTCATCAGGAGAATAAATCGGGGATACCTTCACGGCCGCTTCCTGGTTATTACACAAAGCCTTTACACAGATGGGTTAAATTTTTACTCTTTCAATCAGTCGGCTTAAGAACCCCTTAAGATCCTTGTGCTTTAATTAACTCACACACATAGTGCCCTAATGGTTGGGTTAATCATTCACTGAATAAGATAAGGAAGCTTAACGATGAAAAAACTGACGCTGGTCATGTTGATCGCCCTGTGCAGTGCACCGGTTCTCGCCCAGCAAGGTGGCTTCAACGGCCCCCATACCCAGCAACCCCAGACTAGCACCGGCCAACAAGGCGGCTTTTTAGGCCCAAGCGCGGCGCTGACCACGGTAGACAAAGTCAAATCGATGAGTGACGACACGTGGGTCATGCTGCAAGGCAATATTGAACAACGGGTCGGCGATGACACCTACACCTTCCGCGATGCCACCGGCACGCTTACGGTAGAAATCGACCACAAACGCTGGCATGGTCAAACGGTGACGCCAAAAGACAAGGTGCAACTGGAAGGTAAAGTGGACAAAGATTGGAGTAGCGTAGAAGTCGATGTGAAAACCATCAAAAAGATACGCTAAGCGTAGCGACGGGCGCGCCAACGCCCGTCAATATCAATATTCCTGATCTTCAATCAGTCGTTTACCCAAGCTGGTAATTCCTTGTGTTTCATACCCCAGCTTTTCATACATTTCGATCACGGCATCGTTGTCTTCACGCACCACCAGCTGAATCTTCGGGCACCCGCGCGCCATCAACTTTTTCTCCAACCGGCTCATTAACGCATTAGCAATACCACGGCCGCGATAATCAGGATGTACACCAAGGTAATAAGCCGAACCGCGATGGCCGTCATAGCCGCCCATGACCGAGCCGACCACTTCTCCGCCCACTTCTGCCACCAAAAACAGATCCGCATCATGGTGGAGTTTGCGCTCAATATCCATCTCAGGATCGTTCCACGGGCGCAACAGATCGCACCGTTCCCACAGGGTGATGACTTCTTCAAAGTCGTCTTGTCGAAATACGCGAATTTCCATCGTTGTTCGCCACGGTTAATAAATATATTTACCTGATTATACCCAAAGTCATTGAAGTTGCATCACGGTGGCCACAGCGGCAGGCCAATCACCGATAACAAGCATCGCACAAAAAACCAATAATCCCACCATTCAACGGCCAATAATGATGCCCCACATTCGACCATCTGCCCGTTCAATTGATCCTGTTCACTCTATTTGCCCGGCTACGGCCGCGAGCAAAGTGCGCCAAACGCGACCAATCACGTCATGGATAGCTCCCCCCGGTCTACTTAAAGCTGCTGCATTCATTCACTAAATCACTTGTTGCTGTCTGCGCATCGGCTTTTACTCACCCGCCGCCTTGATGCAGTTTCACTGATTTTGGGTATATACTTAGCGCCCTCTTTGCCCTGAAACTGCGAATTCTCCCCTATGAGTTTACCCGACATCGCTAAAGTCAAATCTTTCCTGCTGGCGCTGCAAGACCAAATTTGCCAACAATTAGCACAGGCCGACGGCAGCGCTACGTTTATTGAAGACCGCTGGACGCGTGAAGAAGGCGGCGGTGGCCGCAGCCGGGTGCTGACCCACGGTGCCGTATTTGAACAGGCTGGCGTGAACTTCTCGCACGTTTCTGGCGCCATGCTGCCCGCCTCGGCTACCGCGCACCGGCCAGAGCTCGCGGGGCGTAGCTTTCAAGCGATGGGGGTGTCACTGGTGATTCATCCACTTAACCCCTACGTGCCAACCAGCCACGCCAACGTGCGCTTTTTTATTGCCGAAAAACCGGGTGAAGCGCCGGTATGGTGGTTCGGCGGCGGCTTCGATATGACGCCTTACTACGGTTTCAAAGAAGATGCGGTGCATTGGCACCGTACCGCCCAGCAATTATGCGCGCCGTTCGGTGAACAGGTTTACCCACAATACAAAAAGTGGTGCGACGACTATTTCTTCATCAAACACCGTAATGAAGCACGCGGTATCGGCGGGCTGTTTTATGACGATCTCAACTCACCGAATTTCGACCACTGCTTCGCTTTCACCCGCGCAGTCGGTGAAGGTTTCCTTGATGCTTACCTGCCGATCGTGGCTAAGCGAAAAACGCTAGCCTGGGGTGAGCAACAGCGTCAGTTCCAACTGTATCGTCGCGGTCGTTATGTCGAATTTAATTTGGTATGGGATCGCGGTACGTTGTTTGGTCTTCAGACCGGCGGACGTACCGAGTCTATTTTAATGTCCATGCCACCGCTGGTGCGCTGGGAATATAATTACCAACCGGCAGAAGATAGCCCGGAAGCGGCGCTGTATCGTGATTTTCTGCCGGTTCGCGATTGGCTGGAGGAATAACCATGCAAATTTGGGTCGATGCGGACGCTTGTCCGAACGTGATCAAAGAGGTGCTGTACCGTGCCGCCGATCGCACCGCCACGCTAGTGACGCTGGTCGCCAACCAGCCGTTACGCACGCCACCGTCAAAATATCTGCGCACGTTGCAAGTGGCAGCCGGTTTTGACGTGGCAGATAATGAAATCGTACGCCGTTGTGCCGCAGGCGACTTAGTCATTACTGCCGACATCCCACTGGCAGCCGAAGTGATCGAAAAAGGCGCAGTCGCACTCAACCCACGCGGTGAACGTTACACGCCAGATACCATTCGCGAGCGTCTTAATATGCGCGACTTTATGGATACCCTGCGCGCCAGCGGTATCCAGACCGGTGGCCCCAACACCTTAAACCAGCGCGATCGCCAACTGTTCGCCAACGAGCTAGATAAATGGCTGGTACAGGTCAAACGCTAATTGGCGGGCGGTATCGTCCACAGGTAATCCGCTCGCTCTTTGCCGATCTCGGCCCCCGGTTCCACTAGCATCAACACAACCGGTTTTACCGCCGGTTGTAAATCCTCCATGTGCAACGGCACCCCGACGCGTTTTGAAGCATGATACCCGCCAGCAATCAGTAAGCTCGGCGTGGGTGCCGCCAGTAATTGCTCGGCCATGCGTCGATCGCGCTGTTGCTGAATAGCCACCATCGCCTGCAATCGAGCAGCATCAATATTTCCGCCGTGCGCATAGCGGATGGTCGCGGCAAGCTCTTGCTGTACTGCCGCTGATGTTGATAGCACGCCTGGTGGAATCAGCGGACGCTGATAAAACGCCAGCACCTCACTGCGATCCAGATTTGCTGAAAGCAGCGGATACGGCGCCGCTAACGCGGTGGTGACCACATCACCATACTGCGCCCACGGCCACCCCGGCTGCCAGCTCAACTGTATTGGCACCTGGCGCCAATCGATGTGTTCACCCTCTCTAACCTGTTGCTTTACCTCATCAATCCGCGCCTGCTGGTCAGGATTAATCATCTCCAGCAATACACTGCCCTGAGCGCGCTGTTGCGGTAATTGCTGGAGCAGCCACAACTCGATGCGATGATGATCGGCATTATCGTGTTTTTCTCCCACGATCACGCGCGGCACCGCGGCCAATTGAGTGAGTAACTGGGCTGGCGTCAACCGGTCCCCACTGTGTAAATCGGTGATGGTCCCCGGCAGCGTACGGGCATCAACCTGTCGCTGATTTGGCGAATAACTGCAAGCGACGAGCAACAGTGTCGCGATTAAAACCCAAAATTTCATCTTGTTAGCCTCGGCAAAACGTCTGTCCATTATAGATAACAATTATCATTTACAAACAACAATCTCCCCGCGCGCGCCACTACGCATTGATTTCATTGCGCAGAGCAGGTATAACGATTAGCCATTTAGCTGTTTAGATGTCTATACGGATACGATATGAAGCAATCACCTGCGCCCGCCGAAGGGCAGTTTAAACGCACCATGAAAGCCCGACATCTGGTGATGCTTTCTTTAGGGGGTGTCATCGGCACCGGGCTGTTTTTCAACACCGGCTATATCATTTCTACCACCGGAGCGCTCGGTACGTTATTGGCCTATGCGATCGGCGCGTTGGTGGTATATCTGGTGATGCTATGCCTTGGCGAACTTTCCGTTGCGATGCCGGAAACCGGCGCATTCCACGTTTATGCTTCCCGCTATCTTGGCCCCGCAACGGGCTATACGGTGGCGTGGCTTTACTGGTTAACCTGGACGGTGGCGTTAGGCTCAAGCCTGACCGCCGCCGGTTTCTGTATGCAATACTGGTTTCCGAACTCGCCAGTGTGGCTATGGTGCCTGATTTTCTGCATTGCGATTTTCCTGTTGAATATCGTCACCACCCGATTTTTTGCCGAAAGTGAATTCTGGTTCTCGCTGATTAAAGTGATCACCATTCTGGCATTTATCGTGTTGGGCGGTGCCGCGCTGTTTGGCATCATTCCGATGAAAGACGGCACGCCCGCCCCCTTCTTGCATAACCTGACCGCTTCCGGCTGGTTTCCTAACGGTACATTGCCGATCCTGATGACCATGGTGGCGGTGAACTTTGCCTTTTCCGGTACGGAGTTGATTGGTATCGCCGCCGGGGAAACGGAGAATCCAGAAAAAGTCGTGCCGTGGGCTATTCGTACTACGGTGATCCGCCTGATGGTCTTTTTCCTCGGCACGGTATTTGTGCTGGCCGCCTTGCTGCCGATGGAGCAGGCTGGCGTGGTTAAAAGCCCATTTGTACTGGTGTTTGAGCGTATTGGCGTACCTTACGCCGCCGATATTTTCAACTTCGTGATTCTGACCGCCATTCTGTCTGCCGCCAATTCAGGCCTGTATGCATCAGGCCGCATGCTGTGGTCATTGGCCAATCAACGCACGCTGCCAGCCTATTTCTCTCGCGTTAACCGGCGCGGTATCCCGTTCAATGCGTTGACGTTCAGCATGCTCGGCGGGGTGTTAGCCCTGCTGACTAGCGTGATCGCACCGGATACGGTATTTGTCGCCTTGTCTGCCATCTCTGGCTTTGCGGTGGTGGCGGTCTGGCTGAGTATCTGCGCGGCGCACTATGCCTTCCGGCGCGCCTATGTCCGCAGCGGCCAATCCATTTCCGGCCTCAAGTACCGCGCGCCCGGCTATCCGCTAACGCCCATCGCTGGTTTCACCCTGTGTCTATTGGCCTGTATTGGTCTGGCATTTGATCCAGAACAGCGCATCGCGCTGTATTGCGGCCTGCCGTTTGTCGCGTTGTGCTACGGTGCTTATTACCTCACCCGCCGCGCGGCCGGCAAAAAATCATTATTGAATGCAGGAGAAGAACATGCCAGTTAATAACCCAATCGCTCCGTTACTGGATCAGGGCCGTACGCTGATCCTCGACGGCGCACTGGCGACCGAACTCGAAGCGCGCGGCTGCGATCTCAGCGATCCACTGTGGTCGGCCAAAGTGTTGATCGAAAATCCTGAACTGATTTATCAGGTGCATCTGGATTATTTCAACGCCGGAGCCCAATGTGCCATTACCGCCAGCTATCAGGCCACACCGCAGGGATTTCAACGACGCGGGTTGGACGGGGCACAATCTCTGGCGCTGATTGCCAAAAGCGTGCAACTGGCGCAACGGGCGCGCAGCGCTTATTTAGCCCAGCATCCGCAAGCCGCGCCGCTACTGATTGCCGGTTCGGTCGGCCCCTACGGCGCATTTTTGGCCGATGGCTCTGAATACCGCGGTGATTATGCGCTGTCACAGGCAGAAATGATGGCTTTCCACCGCCCGCGTATTAGCGCGCTGGCGCAAGCCGGTGTAGATGTGCTGGCATGTGAGACACTGCCATCATTCGCTGAGTTGCAGGCACTGTTGACGTTGTTAAACGATTTCCCATCACTGGGTGCCTGGTTCTCTTTCACGCTGCGTGACAGCAATCATCTCAGCGACGGTACGCCGTTGACCGACGTTATCGCACTGCTCAACGGCAACCCCCACGTGTTGGCAATCGGCATTAACTGTATTGCATTGGAAAACGTCAGCCCGGCACTGCGACAATTGACGGCACTAACCGACTGCCCGCTGCTGGTCTATCCCAACTCCGGCGAGCACTACGATGCGGTGAGCAAAACCTGGCATACCTGCGGGGGGGAACACGGCAACGTGGCCGATCACGCGTGCGACTGGCAACAAATTGGCGCACGATTGATCGGGGGGTGCTGCCGTACCACACCACAAGATATTCGGGCTATCGCTCAGAAATTGTCCGGCGTTTAAATGAATCGGGGCGAACATATGTTCGCCCCAAATGCGTGGTTAAACCGTGATATTACATTGGTGTGCTTTGCGCCTCGACCACCGCCAACGCCACCATATTGACGATACGGCGTACCGAAGCGATCGGCGTCAGAATATGCACCGGCTTCGCAACCCCCATCAGCACCGGCCCCACCGTCACCCCTTCTGAGGACGAGACACGTAACAAGTTATAACTGATACGCGCCGCTTCCATATTCGGCATGATCAGCACGTTAGCCGAGCCTTTCAGCGGGCTGTCGGGCATTAAATCATGACGAATACTCTCTACCAGCGCAGCGTCACCGTGCATTTCACCATCGATTTCTAACTCCGGCGCCATGGCGTTAACCAGCTCCAACGTTTTACGCATTTTACGCGCCGCCGGACAATCGGACGAACCAAAGCTGGAGTGCGACAGCAACGCGACCTTCGGCTCAATGCCAAAACGTCGCACGGTTTCTGCCGCCATCAGCGTAATTTCAGCCAACTGTTCCGGGGTGGGATCGTCATTGACGTAGGTGTCGGCAATAAACGTGTTGCCGCTAGGCAGCAGTAAGGCGTTCATCGCACCGGCGACGTGTGCGCCTTCACGGAAGCCAAACACATTTTTTACTACCTCGTAATGCTCGTGATAACTGCCAATAGTGCCGCATATCATGGCATCGGCTTCACCGCGATGCAGCATGATGGCCGCGATCAGCGTCGGGTTACCAATCACCGCCCGGCGAGCCTGCTCTTGTGACACACCGCGGCGCTTCATGATTTGATAATACTCGCCCCAATAGGCTTTGAAACGTGGGTCAGATTCATTGTTAACCACTTCAAAATCTTTGCCCGCCGTCATTTGCAGACCCAATTTCTTCAAGCGCATGTCGATCACGCTGGGTCGACCAATCAGAATCGGAAACGCCAATCCTTGAGAAATCAGCTCCTGAGTGGCGTGTAAAACCCGCTCTTCCTCACCTTCTGCCAGTACTACGCGTTTTACCTGTTTCTTCGCCTGTGAAAAAATCGGCTTCATGAACAGGTTGGTTTTGTAGACGAACTCGCTCAGTTTCTCAACGTAGGCATCAAAGTCTGCTATCGGGCGCACCGCAACACCGGAATCCATCGCCGCTTTCGCCACTGCCGGGGCGATCTTAACGATCAAACGCGGGTCGAAAGGTTTCGGAATGATATATTCCGGGCCGAACGACAGATCTTGATCGCCATAGGCGGAAGCCACCACGTCGTTTTGTTCGGCCAATGCCAGATCGGCAATCGCATGCACACAAGCCAGCTTCATTTCTTCGTTGATGGTGGTCGCACCGACGTCCAACGCACCACGGAAAATGAACGGGAAGCACAACACATTGTTAACCTGATTCGGGTAGTCAGAGCGGCCGGTGCAGATGATGGCATCTGGGCGCACCGCTTTCGCCAGCGGCGGTAAAATTTCAGGTTCTGGGTTGGCTAGCGCCATGATCAACGGATCTCTTGCCATGGTTTTCACCATGTCTTGCGTGAGCACGCCCGGCCCGGAGCAGCCGAGGAAAATATCCGCATCCGGAATGGCATCGGCCAGCGTACGCTGGCCGTTATCCTCAATGGCGTACGCCGCTTTGGTTTCTTCCATTTTGGCGTCGCGACCTTTATAGATCACGCCTTTGGAATCGCACACCGTGATGTTCTGCGGCCGCAGCCCTAACGCCACTAACAGGTTAAGACAGGCAATGGAGGCCGCACCGGCACCGGAAACCACCAGCCGCACGTCTGAAATATTTTTCTTTACCACGCGCAAACCGTTCAGCACCGCCGCCGTGGTGATGATCGCGGTGCCATGCTGGTCGTCATGGAATACAGGAATGTTCATGCGTTCGCGTAGTTTCTTTTCGATATAGAAACATTCCGGCGCTTTGATATCTTCCAGGTTGATACCGCCAAACGTCGGCTCCAACGCGGCAATGACATCAATTAGTTTATCGGGATCGTGTTCATCGACTTCGATATCGAACACATCAATACCAGAAAACTTCTTAAACAGGACGCCTTTGCCTTCCATCACCGGCTTACCGGCTAATGCGCCGATATTGCCTAACCCCAATACCGCCGTTCCGTTGGAAATCACCGCCACCAAATTGCCGCGTGCGGTGTACTTATAGGCCGCCAGTGGGTCGGCAGCAATTTCCAGGCAGGGCGCGGCAACGCCGGGTGAATAGGCCAGTGCTAAATCGCGTTGAGTAGCCAGAGGTTTAGTTGGCGAGACTTGGATCTTCCCTGGGACTGGAAACTGGTGAAAATCGAGGGCACTCTGTTTGAGCTGTTCGTCCATTGTGGATTCCTTTGCTTTTTTACTTTTATGTTGAGGTAAGACTGTTTGGCTATACCAGTATAGTGAGAGAATCATCACAAACTTTGAAGCACGCCATAACCTTGATCGAAACTCTCTTATAAAGGCTTAAAACAAGTAGCACAGGACGACGCAGAAAAAAACCGCTGTGAATATAATGAGGATTATTAGTTAATGGTATGTTCACACGCTGTCCGCACATTATCAGCAAAAAGCGAGACGCCCCTTACTTTACGCGGCAGCGCGTTCGTTCCAAGCGTCTGTATACTGGATGTTGCCATCAACAATGTGCCAAGTGATCTTTTCGTACTGCAAACTGACGCTCTCGATGTGGTTCATTTTATCGTTACCAGCTAACTTCACATTGGGTACACCACAGTTAACACCGGTGACCCTGACGTTTTCCAGCAACACAATATAATAACAAACCTCTTGCCCAGCATCATTTATATGATAGAAGCGGATTTCTGCGCTTTTCAGCGTCTGCCCTGTCGCCGCTGCTTTATAAAGATAAGGAGTTGAGCTATCAACATCCTTTTCAATCATCATAGATGAATGCTGACGTGTGCCGGTGATTTTGCCATTGGCGCTGTCTACAGGTAGGTTAATACCGTGGCTCAGCCCAATGATCTCTACGCTTCCTTCACGATCCTGAACGTCTACAGATCCTTTGATGTCTGCACCGCCATCATCTTTGAGCCACATATACGGAGGGATTGGCATTTTACGTTTTCCTTATTTTTCTGATTAGCGTCATTGCTAAGATGTAAATGACCGTTGTAATAGAAAAAACGGTGATCACAGAGAAGTAAAAATAGAGGTAATAAAAATTATCTGCCCCTATCTCACCTGCACCATAAATCATATGGCCTAAATGGCTTACCAGATCGCGGTTAAACCATACTTCAGGATTCCCTAAGGTTCGTCCTACAACAAAAGACAAAAGAATATAGCAGGCAACTTTGGCAAGACTACGGGCAAGTGTGGCTATAATCACTGGCTATCACCTCAATCCAACCTCGAGCTATAAGCAACTTCATGCACGGAACCCGTATAGGCGTTGTTCTCAAAAGCGCATTTCTGATTAGCGCATAATCCGCGCCGTTCAGTAACATTTTTCCTTGTAATGCCATAAATCACCCATATCCCTGTAATTCACTAGGCTTAAGATAGTGGCATAGCGTCAGGCGAACCAGAGTAAAATCTGATGCCCGCAATAGAAAACGCCCCGAACCAGATCGATCAGTGAGTCGGATGAATGTAAGCTGCGGGAATAATAGCTATGTTGTCAGGCTAACAGGGAATAACGATGTTCACCGCACCCGTTGCTGACGCACGCCTGTTTAACAATCAGGTACCCGTGCATGTTAAGCAATTGAAAAGCCGTCGCTATGACGTCTCAAACTCGCGTAACCGTACCGTTTAGGCTCAGCGCTACTGTGAGGGTAATCCGGCACGCCAGGCGTTCAGCGTCGCCACCTGCCCCGCACACAACTGTAATGCCGTTTGCAGCGCCAACGCGTAACTGGCCGCATCGCCCCAAGTATCACCCTGTAATGTCGGCCGCTCGCAAGGAATAAACACCGACTCAGGGGGCAGCACGATGAGCGCTTGCGGCGAAGGCTGGGCGCAAGAGCTCAAACACAGTGCCAGGCAAAGACTGCCCAGCACAGACGTTATTTTTGATCGCTTCACGATATTTCCTCTGATCGTTGTCACGTTGTTGGCGCAACTGCTGCTCCTGCCGCTGCTGCGCCGCCATCAGTTCCCGGTTCTGCCTCTCTTGCGTTTGCAAGGTGGCTATCACGCCCGCCTGCTGCGTCACCCTTTCCTGCTGCACGGCCAGCTGTTGTTGCGACAGAGCCAAACGATGCGACAACAGCGTGCAATAGCCACCAAGGGCAACCGCCGCCAGCAACAGCGAGATAAACCCGCCCTGCGCTAAACGTGGGAATAAACCGCTACTCATGCCGGATAATCCTTAAACGACAGTTGAAAATGCGGCCCATCTCTCAACGTTTTCCATTCTCCTCCCCATTCGACATTCACACCGCACTCGCGCGCAGCCCGGCGCACCGCGACGGCGATTTGCGCATAATAATCCCACTCCCACGACACCACGCCCGCCGGCATCGCCACCACATCGACAGCATGGCCGGTCAGGTGACGGCTTCTCAGCGTCTGACTTTTGCCGCTGCGCACCAAGTCACGCTGGCGTGCCATACTGCGGATCCCTTCAGTGATAGAGAACGGCACCAGCGAATAATTCAGTGCTAACCGCATAACCCGCACCAAATCGTCATGAACCCCTTGCAACCGTTCTTCACTGCGCGCAGTGAACCGCATCTCTTCTCTTTCACTTAACATTTTTGAACCCCGTTTTTTTGCCAATTATTTTTTTAATTAATGCGCTGATATAATCAGCCCCAAGAAATCCAATCAGTACGCTGGTGATATTGGCCCATTTGATTTCCCATCCCATCAGCGATAAAGCGTCACGTGCGGTCCATGCCAGCAATGCACACATGCCTGCATTTAATAAACGACGCCGAATACCGACATTGCGATAGGCGCCAATCAGTAATGCCATCATGCCCGCCAATATGGCATTTATTATTGGTTGTAAATATTCGCTCACCTGTTGAATGAGTAACCCAACCGTATCTGGCTCTAAGCTGGACATTGTTATTCTCCTATTTTATTTTTAATTACACGCCAAGAATGGCCGTTCGCTCATCGGGGAATAGTTAAAATTTAGTGACAAATTGGATTGCAAATCAAATGAATTAATACACCGCTAATAATCAAAAAAAGTCATTATTGCCAGCTCGTCACACAACAGAAGGTGGAGAATGCCAGAAGTAAATGGGTCATGTTCAAGATGGAACGAAAAAATATTACCGAAAAATGGAGAGTTAATGAATTCAATATTAATTAATGCGAGTTAAACAAAGCACTTAGTGGCGAGTAACTTAAGCGCATTAAAATTAATTCACAATAGCTGTGATTTATTTTATCTTTACTTAGAGCCAATTAAATTGAATTAATAACGGCGAGGGATTCACTCTCAACACATTAACATTTTATGGAGATAAATTATGTCCGCACGCAAAGCCGTTATTGGTTATTATTTTATTCCAACTCATCAAATTAATAATTATACCGAAAATGACACCTCGATTGTGCCATTCCCGGTATCGAATATCACAGCGGAAAAAGCCAAGCAGCTCACCCATATCAACTTTTCGTTCCTTGATATCAACAGCAATCTCGAATGTGCGTGGGATCCAGAGACTGACGATGTTAAAGCTCGCGACGTCGTCAATCGCCTACGGGCGCTAAAAGCGCATAATCCAGAGCTACGGATTATGTTTTCCATCGGCGGTTGGTACTACTCCAATGATCTTGGTGTTTCCCACGCTAACTACGTCAATGCCGTGAAAACGCCAGAAGCACGCAGCAAATTTGCCCAATCTTGCCTACGCATCATGACGGATTATGGCTTTGATGGTGTGGACATCGACTGGGAATACCCGCAAGGCAGTGAAGTCGAGAACTTTATCGCCGCGTTGCAGGAAATCCGCATCCTGGTCGATCGCCAGACAGTAACTGATGGCCGTCAATCATTGCCGTATCAACTGACCATTGCTGGTGCTGGCGGTGCGTTCTTCCTGTCACGCTATTACGGCAAACTGGCACAAATCGTCGCCCCACTCGATTACATTAATCTGATGACCTACGATCTGGCGGGTCCGTGGGAGCGCATCACCAACCACCAAGCCGCGCTGTTCGGTGACGAAGCGGGGCCAACCTTCTACAATGCGCTCCGTGAAGCTAATTTAGGATGGAGTTGGGAGGAACTGACGCGTGCTTTCCCAAGCCCATTCAGCCTGACGGTAGATGCGGCGGTACAGCAACACTTGCTGCTCGGCGGTGTGCCAAGTGAAAAAATCGTGATGGGTGTGCCGTTTTATGGCCGCGCGTTCAAAGGCGTTGCCGCAGCGAACAACGGCCAATACAGTTCTCACACAACCCAGGGGGAAGATCCGTATCCAAGCACCGACTACTGGCTGGTCGGTTGTGAAGAGTGCGTTCGCGATAAAGATCCACGCATCGCCTCTTATCGTCAATTGGAGCAAATGCTGCAGGGTAATTACGGCTATGAGCGTTTTTGGAATGATAAAACCAAAACGCCTTATTTGTATCACGCCGCAAATGGGCTGTTTGTGACCTATGACGATGCTGAAAGCTTCAAATACAAGGCAAAATACATCAAACAGAATAAACTCGGCGGTGTGATGTTCTGGCACCTTGGCCAAGACAACCGTAATGGTGATTTGCTGACATCGTTGGATCGTTACTTTAACGCTACCGACTATGACGACAGCCAGTTGGATATGGGCACCGGTATTCGCTACAGCGGTATTGGCCCGGGTAATCTGCCCGTGATGAGTGCCCCGGCTTACGTCGCCGGCACCGTATATAATCAAGGGGATCTTGTCTCGCACCAAGGCTACGTCTGGCAGGCCAAGTGGGGATACGTGACCTCTATTCCAGGTTCAGATACCGCCTGGTTGCGCGTGGGCCGCGTAGCCTAATCAAGCCTCAATCATCAAAAAACCCCGCGGCCATCAGCTGCGGGGTTTTATTCATTTAAGCGTTTAATTTTCGCATCCCTTCGTTCCCATTCCCAAATAATTTATGACGGATAATCAGTTATTACACCACGGATAACCGCCATCACGTACTAACTCACGCCCCATCAGACTAAAGACATCACTTTTACGCGTCAGCCGTTCATGCCACCAGTTGAATCCAACCCCCTTGCTGGCGGGGTGCCAGGCTAACCAGATCATCTCATCGCCCTTTTGCATCTCCACCGGCACCGCGACCAATTCACCATTTGCCAACTCTTTTTCAATCAGCATCGGTGGCAAGAATCCGTGACCGATGCCGCGCTTGAGCAGCGCCAGTTTACTTTCCACATCACACACCACCAGTTGTCGCTGTAAAGGCAAAACGCCGGTGTTGCGTTTAGGCAGTTCCTGGCTGCTGTCGGCAATGGTGACAACAATATCGCTAAGCCGCTGATTTTTGCTGACCGGTTTTTTCTGGGCGGCAAAAGGATGCGACGGTGAAACGCACAAAACAAAATCCAGCTTGCCGAGCATCAGCGTTTTAGCCTGAACGCTGTCCGGGATCTGACCAATAGCGATGATCAGATCGGCACGATTGTTTTTCAGTGCATCCCAGGTGCCATTCAGTGCCTCGCGCTGAATCGATATGTTCGCGTTTGGGCTATGGCCAATATAGTCGCGAATATCTTGCGTCATCGTCTCCAGCGGAAAAAGTTTATCGACTACGATGCGTATATTATTATCGAGTTTTGGGATATTCTTGACGCGGCTTTCCAAGTCTTGTACCGCATTTAATATCCATCCTCCTTCTTTTAGCAAAAACTCCCCTTCGTCAGTCAGGGTAATAACCGGGCCGTTACGGTGAAAAAGTTTCACACTGAGTTTACTTTCAATATTTGAAACACGATATGATATCGCTGAGGGGGTTTTATGCAAAGCTTCGGCCGCCATTGAGAAAGAGCCGGTATTTTTAATGGTGCTTATTATCTTAATAGCATCCAGGGATAATCTAGTCATACAAATTCCTCTTTAAAATAAAATAACAAAAGAAAAGTGACACTAAATTCCCTAAGGTGTTGGTGCGTAAAAATCGATCAAGTACCACAAAAAAATAAGACCACAGGCAATATACTCCAATGCCTGCGACGTCATTTGAAAGAGTATTCATCATCTCTTCAAACAAAATTCATCATGAGGCCGTGCATTTAGACATCAGCATTAAGACAAATTCAACTTACATTCGAAAGTAATCATCATAATTATTTTAGTTAATAGCCTATAAAACATTCCGCTATCAACACATTGGTAAATGGTAAAAATAAAACAAGCCGATAGTTATTTCATTCGTAACAAAGATCGCTATCGGTGAAAAATAAACTCAACTCACACATTATCATTGTTAAACCGGAGTCATTATGAATACCACCTCCCGTACTTTACTGTCTCTTAGCCTGCTCAGCGCAGCGATGTTCGGTATTTCTCAGCAAGCCAACGCCCACGGTTATGTTGAATCCCCAGCAAGTCGTGCTTATCAGTGCAAGCTGCAACTCAATAAGCAATGTGGCAGTGTGCAATATGAGCCGCAAAGCATCGAAGGGTTAAAAGGTTTCCCACAGGCTGGGCCGCAAGATGGCCACATTGCCAGTGCGGATAACGCCCCTTTCTTTGAGTTAGACGCGCAAACGCCAACCCGTTGGAATAAGCTCAACCTTAAAACCGGGCCAAACGCCTTTACCTGGACTCTGACCGCGCGTCACAGCACCACCAGCTGGCGTTATTTCATCACCAAACAGGGCTGGGATGCATCACAGCCGCTGACCCGTGCCTCATTTGATCTGACACCTTTCTGCCAGTTCAACGATGGTGGTGCCCAGCCGGCAGCAAAAGTGACTCACCAGTGCAACATACCTGCTGATCGCAGCGGTTCGCACGTCATTCTTGCTGTGTGGGATATAGCAGATACCGATAACGCCTTCTATCAAGCGATTGACGTTAATCTGAGTAAGTAAACCAAGAGGGAAGCCGGGTTCGGCTTCAGGCGGAACCCGGTAGCCGCTCTGCTAAAATAGGAACTGAGGGCGAGGCATGCCTCGCCCCTACCAATGGCAAATGGCAAATGGCAAATGGCAAATGGCAAATGGCAAATGGCAAATGGCAAATGGCAAATGGCAAATGGCAAGTGGCAAGTGGCAAGTGGCAAGTGGCAAGTGGCAAGTGGCAAGTGGCAAGTGGCAAGTGGCAAGTGGCAAGTGGCAAGTGGCAAGTGGCAGGGTGAAGTTGATACAATACAGATAACAATGCAATCGAGTTCGATCAGCCAACCTCTTAACACGTAAAACAGACCTCCGGGGCGCAAATCCCCCCTTACTTGACGTTAGCTCGGGATTCATTGCTCTTATCCATCACAACAATCAGAAAAAGCGTATTTTCTTTCCCTGCTGCATGATGCAGTGTGTTCCCCCTATGATGAAAAAAATTCTTATTTCGTCTTTGTAAAATCAAACCGTAGCGCGCAGAACGCGCGCGGGCTTTGATGTATGAAGGGGTTAGCCAACACCGCGACGGTTTAAAGGTGAAGGCTAAAAAACAAGGAGCTTTAAAATGAATCAACTTAACGCACTCAAACAGCTGACCACCGTGGTTGCCGACAGCGGCGACATCGAGTCTATTCGTCAGTTCGAACCGGAAGACGCCACGACCAACCCTTCACTGATTTTGAAAGCCGCGGCATTACCGCAGTATCAGCCACTGATCACCGAAGCATTAGAATACGCTCGCCAACAAGGTGGCAGCAAAGAAACGCAGTTGATCAACGCCTGCGATAAACTCGCCGTCAATATCGGCGTTGAAATCCTGAAAAGCGTGCCGGGCCGTATTTCGACAGAAGTCGACGCTCGCCTGTCGTTCGATCGTGGTATGTGTGTGGCTAAAGCACGTAAGTTGATCGCACTTTATCAGGAACAAGGGATTAATAAATCGCGCATCCTGATCAAGCTGGCTGCCACGTGGGAAGGGATCAAAGCGGCAGAAGAGCTGGAAAAAGAAGGTATCAACACCAATCTGACGCTGCTGTTCTCCTTTGCTCAGGCGCGTGCCTGCGCCGAAGCCGGTGTCTACCTGATCTCGCCGTTTGTTGGGCGTATTTACGATTGGTATCAGGCCAAGCAGCCCGCCGCCGAGTACGATGCCGAGCAGGATCCGGGGGTCAAATCGGTGCGTTCCATTTATGAATATTATAAACAGCACCGTTACCAGACCGTGATCATGGGTGCCAGCTTCCGCCGCGTAGAACAAATTTTGGCGCTGGCCGGGTGCGATCGCCTGACCATCTCACCCAATCTGCTGGAACAACTGAAGCAGAGCGAGCAGCCGGTTGAGCGTAAACTCGCCCCATCAACGGAAGGTTTCCATCAGCCGGCTCCGCTAGCCGAAGCGGAATTCCGCTGGCTGCATAATCAGGACGCAATGGCGGTAGACAAACTGGCCGAAGGCATTCGTCTGTTTGCCGTTGACCAACAAAAGCTGGAAGACATGCTGGCCGCTGAACTTTAATTTTAGGAGCACTTTGTTATGCCTTCGCGTAAAGAATTAGCCAACGCTATCCGCGCACTCAGCATGGACGCCGTACAAAAAGCCAAATCCGGCCACCCGGGTGCACCGATGGGTATGGCCGATATCGCCGAAGT
>NZ_JBNNGK010000031.1:0-18871 GCF_050268245.1 Serratia sp. NPDC078593
TGTCAGATCGCAATGCGCCTGTTAGGGCGCGGCTGGTAACAGAGCCTTATAGGCGCCTATGAAAAACCTCCGGCTATGCCGGAGGATATTTATTTAGTTTAAGAAAGCGCCGTATTCCTCTAAGATGTCAGGCTGATTATGATCCTTAGCAACAGAATTGGATACTATGGAAAATAGCGAAATTAAAGACGTGCTGATGAATGCGTTAGCACTGCAAGAAGTCCATGTTACCGGCGATGGTAGCCACTTTCAGGTGGTTGTCGTGGGCGAACTGTTCGCCACCATGAGCCGCGTTAAAAAACAGCAGGCGGTTTATGCACCGCTGATGGAATACATAGCGGACAACCGCATACATGCTTTGTCGATCAAAGCATACACCCCTGAAGAGTGGCAGCGAGATCGCAAACTCAACGGATTTTAAGGCTGTCAGCCTTTGGGCGGGCGGCTAAGTGATTGAGATAAAAGAGAGTAGTCAGATGGATAAATTTCGTGTGCAGGGCCGGACCCGCCTGAGCGGTGAAGTGGCTATTTCCGGGGCAAAAAACGCTGCCCTGCCGATTCTTTTTGCTGCTTTGTTGGCTGAAGAGCCGGTCGAGCTGCAGAATGTGCCTAAACTCAAGGACATTGACACCACCATTCAGCTACTCAGTCAGTTAGGTGCGAAGATTGAGCGCAATGGCTCGGTGTTCGTCGATGCCAGCGGTGTCAATGAGCTTTGCGCGCCCTATGATCTGGTAAAAACCATGCGTGCTTCTATTTGGGCTTTGGGCCCGTTGGTGGCACGTTTTGGGCGTGGGCAGGTTTCATTGCCAGGCGGTTGTGCGATCGGGGCTCGTCCGGTAGACCTGCATATCACCGGTCTGGAGCAGTTGGGCGCCGAAATTAAACTGGAAGAAGGCTACGTTAAAGCTTCCGTTGACGGTCGTCTGAAGGGTGCTCATATCGTGATGGATAAAGTGAGCGTGGGTGCCACCGTTACCATCATGAGTGCGGCGACGCTGGCAACCGGTACAACGATTATTGAAAACGCCGCGCGTGAGCCAGAAATCGTTGATACTGCCAACTTCCTCAACACGTTAGGTGCGAAAATCAGCGGAGCCGGCAGCGACAAAATCACCATCGAAGGTGTCGAGCGCTTGGGCGGCGGTGTGTACCGTGTGTTACCTGACCGTATCGAAACCGGTACGTTCTTGGTTGCTGCTGCCATCTCCGGTGGCAAAGTGCTGTGTCGTGATACTCGCCCGGATACGCTGGATGCCGTGCTGGCTAAACTGCGTGAAGCCGGTGCAGACATCGAAGTAGGTGAAGACTGGATCAGCCTGGATATGCATGGTCAGCGGCCGAAAGCCGTAACCATACGTACTGCACCACACCCGGGTTTCCCAACCGATATGCAGGCGCAGTTCAGCCTGTTAAACCTAGTGGCTGAAGGTACCGGTGTGATTACCGAAACCATTTTTGAAAACCGCTTTATGCACGTGCCTGAGTTGATCCGCATGGGCGCACACGCGGAAATTGAAAGTAACACGGTAATTTGCCATGGTGTTGAGCAACTTTCGGGCGCGCAGGTGATGGCGACGGATTTACGTGCTTCCGCCAGTCTGGTATTGGCAGGTTGTATTGCGGATGGTGTGACGATTGTCGATCGTATTTACCACATCGATCGTGGCTATGACCGCATTGAAGACAAGCTGCGTGCCTTGGGTGCCAACATTGAGCGTGTGAAGGGCGAGTAACGTCATTTCGCCAAAGCTAGGCTGTTTCTTACCCTGTTCGCTTTGTAAGGACGTGGCGTGCCGCGCCCGTCAGTAGCCTCCGCGGTTAAATACAGGCCGGGCATGCCCGGCCACTACGGTGAGGTTATATCGTGCGGTATGCCGCTAAGCGGTGCGTCCCTGTCCATATCATCACCAGCCTCCATCGTAGGGGCGTGGCATGCCGCGCCCGTCAGTAGCCTCCGCGGTTAAATACAGGCCGGGCGTGCCCGGCCACTACGGTTACGTTGTATCGTGCGGTATGCCGCTAAGCGGTGCGTCCCTATCCATATTACCACCAGCTTCCATCGTAGGGGCGTGGCGTGCCGCGCCCGTCAGTAGCCTCCGCGGTTAAATACAGGCCGGGCGTGTCCGGCCACTACGGTGAGGTTGTATCGTGTGGTATGCCGCTGAACGGTGTGTCTCTGTCCATATCACCACCGCTCTCCATCGTAGGGGCGTGGCATGCCGCGCCCGTCAGTAGCCTCAGCGGTTAAATATAGGCCGGGCGTGCCCGGCCACTACGGTTGATGTTGTAGGTCTGGCTGGTGTTAAAAACAACGTCCGATACCCGGCGTTCTTGAATCAGGCGTTATCTTCTGGGAATTCACCCACCGTCATTTGCAATGTGATGCGTTTACCGTCGCGCAGAACAATCACCGGAATCGTCGTGCCGGGGCGAATCTCCGCAACTTGATCCATGGTTTCCAATACCGATACGGCCGACTTATTGTCTACGTTGACGATCACATCGTTGATGTGGAACCCCGCCTTGGCCGCAGGGCCGTTGGGGGTGATTTCAGTCACGATGATGCCTTGTAACCGCTCGATGCCGGAGGTTGAGGTTCGTAGGGGGATAATTTCTTTACCCTGGATGCCGAAGTAACCGCGAATCACCCGGCCATCACGGATCAACTTATTCATGATTTTGGTCGCCAGTTCGGTTGGAATGGCGAAGCCGAGCCCTTCTGGCGTTTCGCCGTCGGTGATTTTATCGTAAGTCAGCGTGTTGATACCCATAAGCTCGCCAAGCGAGTTCACCAATGCCCCGCCAGAGTTACCCCGGTTAATGGATGCATCGGTTTGCAAGAAGGTTTGGCGGCCCGTGGTGCTTAGGCTAATTCTGCCTGTGGCGCTGATAATTCCTTGTGTCACGGTTTGGCCAAGATTATAGGGATTGCCAATGGCCAATACGACATCGCCAATATGTGCTGCGCGGCCCGTGTTGATTGGGATGACCGGTAAATTGCCGGGATCGATCTTCAACACGGCGAGATCGGTCAGGCTGTCAGAACCCACCAACAGCGCTTCGTAACGGCGACCATCCTGCAATACGGCGGTGATCTGTTGGGCGTCTTTGATTACGTGGCGATTGGTCAGGATATAACCACGGTCGTTCATGATGACGCCAGACCCAAGGGAAAGCACGTTCGATGCACCGCTCATATTACGGTTATAAATATTCACTACCGCGGGGGCAGCGCGGCGCACCGCTTTGTTGTAACTGGTTGGTGTTTCGTCGAGGGTACTCTCAAGGTTGCCTGCGAACAGTTGGCCGGAAGAACGTAGTACCGGGAGCGCTGCCAACAGCAGGCCCGCAACGATCAAACCTAGGACAACAGAACGCAAGAGCTTAGCAAACATGGAGTTTTAATAGGTGAAGTTAAGGATGGTTGGAGAATACCACGACTTAACCGGGCACAGTATGGTACTGAGCCCGGTTTTTGCACAAATTAACGCATCAGCAGATAAATGGTTTCATCACCGCGTACGATGTTAAGCGCCATGACCGGCGGTTTGGCGTCCAGCACTTTACGCAGGGCGTTGATGTTCTCAACGCGTTGACGGTTAACCCCGATAATCACATCGCCTTTTTGCAGGCCGAATTGTGCTGCCGGCGTACCTTTAATAACGTTGTCGATTTTCACGCCTTTCTGACCGTTGGTAATCGCCCCGTTGCTCAGTGAGGCGCCTTGTAAGGCAGGCGTCAGGGTTTCGGCACTGGTAGAGGCTGTTTCGCTGTCATCGAGTGTGACGGCGACCTCTTGTGGCTGACCATTGCGCAAGAGGCCAACCTTGATGGTTTTACCCGGTGCGGTAGTGCCCACTTTGGCGCGCAGTTCGGCAAAACTGTTGATAGATTTACCATCGACTGACACCAAAATATCCCCGGCTTTGATGCCTGCTTTGGCCGCCGCAGATTTTGGCAAAACTTCACTGACAAAGGCACCGCGCTGGGCGTCGGTATTGAACGCTTTGGCCATATCCGCCGTCATTTCACTGCCTTTGATGCCTAACAGGCCGCGTTTTACTTCGCCAAACTCAATTAACTGCTGGCTTAGATTCTGTACCATATTGCTTGGGATAGCGAAACCGATGCCCACGTTACCGCCGCCGGGAGCCAGGATCGCTGTATTGATACCGATCAGTTCTCCGTTCAGATTGACCAATGCGCCACCAGAGTTACCCCGGTTAATGGATGCGTCTGTCTGGATAAAGTTTTCCAACCCTTCTAGGTTAAGGCCACTGCGGCCTAAGGCAGAGATAATGCCTGAGGTTGCAGTCTGGCCCAGGCCGAACGGGTTACCTACGGCAACGGCGAAATCACCCACGCGCAGTTTATCGGAGTCGGCCATTTTCACCGCGCTCAGGTTTTTGGCGGTAATTTGTAACAGCGCGATGTCGGTTTGCCCGTCGCGGCCAATCAGTTTGGCATCGAACTCGCGGCCATCATTCAACTGGACTTTGATTTTGTCGGCATTATCGATGACATGGTTATTCGTCAGGATATAACCTTTAGCGGCATCAATAATCACCCCAGAACCCAAGCCTTCGAAGGGGCGAGAACTTTGTTTTTGTGTGGGGAAATTGGGGCCAAAGAAGTATTTAAACTCTTCTGGCAATTGCTGGCGTTGCACCTGAGTCCCTTCAATATGCACGCTGACCACAGCGGGTAATACTTTTTCCAGCATCGGCGCCAGGCTTGGCAGTTGTTGCCCCTGAACGGCGAGTGGTAAAGCCGCATTGGCCACCGGTACGGAGGCCAGTGTCAGGCCAATGCTCATTGCAAGAGCACTAAGAATTAACGACTTTTTTTTCATTGATAATAACTCTCTCAATACCTGCCAGTGAAATTTTGATGATAAAGCAATTGCGATATCACAGTGAAGTTAAGACCGTGAATTTGCGTGGAAAGTTCACTCATACCGTTTGTTTAAGCATAGCGCAGGCGCGGGCAAGGAGAGGAGGGCAAGATCAAAAGCCCGCAGGATTGTTTACCTACGGGCAGAAAATGATGTTAGTCGCGGCGAGGGGCGCCACGCAGCAGGCCAGATGCGCCTTCTGAGTAGTCACGCGGCATTTCAACAGGTGCTTGATCGTTATCGGCTTCTGCTTCGGTCAGGCGATAGTTGAACGGATTATCCTGGCTTGGCATATCCGGCAGCAGATTAGTGGAGCTTTTCGCCATGTGCTGATAGAGCTGACGATAATCACGCGCCATGTTGTCCAGCAGTTCCGCGCTGCGAGCAAAGTGACCAACCAGTTCCTGACGGTATTCTTCCAGTTCGGTTTTGCTTTTATCCAGTTCGTTCTGCAAAACCTGTTGTTGACGTAATTTACGGTTACCAAAGCGCATCGCTACCGCACCAATGACGATACCGACCACCAAACCAATCAGCGCATACTCCCAGGTCATGATGACTCCTATATTGACTTCGTTGTTCCGCAGGGATTTTTCACTTAATAATATCCACTATAACCGCTAACCTTGTCTGAGTGGAATCCTGATGAGTACTTAGCTGGGGTTTACAGATTTTTCAGAGCGTCACAGTGCCGGTAAATGCGGCGAACAGCGGGCAATTCACCGGTAACGCGCCACGATAAAGTGGGCTAAATAAATTCTTATTGTTGTCAGGGAACATGGCTTACCATGCAATCACAGTCACCGTTATTATGCTACCAGCAGGCGCTCGACGCGGGCGAGTATCAGGCTGATGAAGTTCAGCACCAAGCCATGAGCCGATTGGACGCCATCTATCAGCAATTACAGCAGTCGCCAAAAGTTGAAATGACGGGCGGCGGGCTACGCGACACACTTAGCCGTTGGTTGGGCAAAAACAGTGCGCCGGAGCGCCAGCGGCCGGTTCAAGGGTTATATATGTGGGGCGGCGTCGGGCGCGGTAAAACCTGGCTGATGGACATGTTTTTTCACAGCCTGCCGGGCGATCGCAAACTGCGGTTGCACTTTCACCGTTTCATGTTGCGGGTGCATGAAGAGCTTACGGCGCTTCAAGGACAGGAAAATCCATTAGACATCGTCGCCGACGGTTTCAAAGCCCAGGCTGACGTGTTGTGTTTTGACGAGTTTTTCGTCTCGGATATTACTGATGCCATGCTACTGGCAACGCTGTTACAGGCGTTGTTTGCCCGCGGTATTACGCTGGTGGCAACCTCTAACATTCCACCGGACGATCTTTATCGCAATGGCCTGCAACGCGCGCGTTTCTTGCCCGCTATCGATTTGATTAATGAATATTGTGACGTTATGAATGTGGATGCAGGCATTGATTATCGCCTGCGTACGTTAACTCAGGCGCATTTATACCTGACACCGCTGAACGCGCAGACGCAACAGACGTTGGATCAGATTTTTATCAAACTGGCGGGCAAAGCGGGAGAAGATTCACCGGTGCTGCAAGTGAATCATCGGCCGCTGCAGGCGATCCGGGCGGTAGAAGGCGTGTTGGCCGTCGATTTTCATACGCTCTGTGAAGAGGCCCGCAGCCAACTGGATTACATTGCTTTATCGCGCCTGTATCACAGCGTGATGCTGTATAATGTGCGGATTATGGGGCCACTCAATGAAAGTACCGCCCGGCGTTTTTTGGCGCTGGTGGATGAATTCTATGAGCGCCACGTTAAACTGGTCATTGCTGCCGAAGCGCCAATGTTCGAGATTTATCAAGGAGAACGGCTGAAGTTTGAATATCAGCGTTGCCTGTCTAGGTTGCAAGAAATGCAAAGTGAGGAATACCTGAAACTGCCGCATTTAGCGTGATGTACCCGCCATACTCCAAGCTACATCGTTGTTGGTTGTGTTACTCGGCGTTTCGCCTCTTCGAAGCCATTGCAAGCCAGTGACAAACCTGCCTTTGGCAGGTTTGTCACTGGCTCGAATTGCGGATTGCTGTCTGTATCATCGGGATAGGTTGGCTTGCCGCCATGATGTCATTCGAGGGATTTAAGGCATACAATTCGTCGATTCAACGCCGAGGTCTTCATCTTCGGCAGGTAAAATGTATTTTCCATTCAAAAACTGTTCGATTTTTACGGATGACTTCTCTATAATCTTGCGACCCCACGTTACAACAAAGTTTTTTTCCCAAAAACTTTATAGTGCCGGCAATGGCTATTCGAAGGGGTAGGTTTGCTGGACTTGATGGTCGTGTGAGCCTCAACTGTTTTCGAGCGTTTGGGTGTTCACCAACGTGTAACTAATTATTGGGTAAGCTTTTAATGAAAACTTTTACAGCTAAACCAGAAACCGTAAAACGCGACTGGTACGTTGTTGATGCAGACGGTAAAACTTTAGGCCGTCTTGCTACTGAACTGGCTCGTCGTCTGCGCGGCAAGCATAAAGCGGAATACACCCCGCACGTTGATACCGGTGATTACATCATCGTTCTGAACGCAGAAAAAGTTGCTGTAACTGGCAACAAGCGTAACGACAAGATGTACTACCACCACACCGGCCACATCGGTGGTATCAAAGAAGCGACCTTTGAAGAGATGATTGCCCGCCGTCCTGAGCGTGTGATTGAAATCGCGGTTAAAGGCATGCTGCCAAAGGGTCCGTTGGGTCGTGCAATGTTCCGTAAACTGAAAGTTTACGCGGGCACTGAGCACAATCACGCGGCACAGCAACCGCAAGTTCTGGACATTTAATCGGGATTAATGGCAATGGCTGAAAATCAATACTACGGCACTGGTCGCCGCAAAAGCTCCGCAGCTCGCGTTTTCATCAAGCCGGGCAACGGTAACATCGTTATCAACCAGCGCAGCCTGGAACAGTACTTTGGTCGTGAAACTGCCCGCATGGTAGTTCGTCAACCTCTGGAACTGGTCGACATGGTTGGCAAACTGGATCTGTACATCACCGTTAAAGGTGGTGGTATTTCCGGTCAAGCTGGCGCTATCCGTCACGGTATCACCCGTGCACTGATGGAGTACGATGAGACTCTGCGTGGCGAACTGCGTAAAGCAGGCTTCGTTACTCGTGATGCTCGTAAGGTTGAACGTAAGAAAGTCGGTCTGCGTAAAGCACGCCGCCGTCCGCAGTTCTCCAAGCGTTAATTTTTTGCTTCGGCAAAACGATATACGCAAGAAACCCGGTGTTTCACCGGGTTTTTTTATGTCTGTAATTTAACATTGCCACACTAAAATCTGTGGTATATCAGACAATTCGATATGAAATCACCGCGTACCCCCCACAAAACCGGCAAAATCTGGTAAACTATCATCCACTTTTGCGCCTGTTCGCCGAGCAGTTGCCGTTAGTTTACCTCCAAGGCCGGATTCAAGACCCTAAGGTTGACCTGCGAGCTGCTGGCATGCGGTCAAGATCATTCAGGATATCAGCCTGATATACCCGATAAGATCTCATGCTGCGGCAAGGTGGCAACCGAGCTAACCCGGTGCTTAGATAGCTAAGTGAGCGGCGTGAGAGCGGGAGCCAACGTTGCCACAGTATGAAGGATGACGGGTTGTTGATTATTCGCAGTATTTTCTAGATAAAACTTGGAGGTTTTCATGGCTGTCGCTGCCAACAAACGTTCGGTAATGACGCTGTTTTCTGGCTCGACCGACATTTTTAGCCATCAAGTACGTATCGTACTGGCGGAGAAAGGTGTAAGCGTCGAGATCGAGCAGGTTGAATTAGACAATCTGCCGCAGGATCTGATCGACCTCAATCCTTACCAAACGGTACCTACGCTGGTCGATCGCGAGCTTACCCTGTATGAATCCCGCATTATCATGGAATACCTCGATGAGCGCTTCCCGCATCCGCCGCTGATGCCGGTGTATCCGGTGGCGCGTGGTGAAAGCCGCCTGATGATGCTTCGCATCGAAAAGAACTGGTATTCTCTGATGCATAAAATCGAGCAGAGCAGCGGCCAAGAAGCTGAATCTGCCCGTCGTCAACTGCGCGAAGAACTGTTGGCGATTGCCCCTATCTTTGGTCAGACACCGTATTTCATGAGCGAAGAGTTCAGCCTGGTCGATTGCTATCTGGCACCGCTGCTGTGGCGTTTGTCGCAACTGGGTATTGAACTGAGTGGAGCCGGCTCCAAAGAGCTGAAAGGCTATATGACCCGTGTATTTGAGCGCGATGCGTTCCTGGCCTCGTTGACCGAAGCCGAGCGAGAAATGCGTCTGCAGACGCGGGGCTAAGCGTCATGGATATGTCTCAGATGACTCCGCGCCGTCCTTACCTGCTGCGCGCGTTCTATGACTGGTTGCTTGACAATCAATTGACGCCGCATTTGGTGGTCGATGTCACACGCCCTGATGTGCAGGTGCCGATGGAGTTCGCTCGTGACGGCCAGATCGTACTGAATATTGCACCACGTGCGGTGGGTAATCTTCAATTGGGCGACAACGACGTGAGCTTCAATGCACGCTTTGGCGGCGTACCGCGTCAGGTCATGGTGCCAATGGCCGCCGTTCTTGCGGTTTACGCGCGTGAAAACGGAGCGGGCACCATGTTCGAACCGGAAGCGGCGTATGAAGCTGAGGGTACGTTCGAAGGGTTGGACAGCGAGACGTTTCCTTCTGAAAGCCTGATGTCAGTGATTGATGGCGATCGTCCCGATGTCGGTGACAATAACGATGCCGATGATGAGCCACCGCAGCCACCGCGTGGTGGTCGCCCGGCATTGCGCGTCGTCAAATAACGTGATGTTGTAATAAAAAAGTACAGCTTGCTGTACTTTTTTTATGCCTATGGGTTGATACTTTAGCCCATAACAAGACCGGACTGAGCCGGGCTTGTTATGGGCAATACGATCACACTTCCAAATAGTTCATGATGCCGTCGGCAGCTTTACGCCCTTCGGCAATCGCGGTGACCACCAGATCAGAACCGCGCACCGCATCGCCACCGGCGAAGATTTTTGGATTGCTGGTCTGGAAAGCGTTATCGATACCTTCGGGTGCTACGATGCGCCCTTGCTTATCCAGCTCTACCGCATGGGCAGCCAGCCAATCCATGTTATGCGGACGGAAACCAAACGCCATCACCACGGCATCAGCACTGAGTACATGCTCCGACCCCGGTACCTGCTCCGCCACCTGACGGCCATGGGCGTCTGGAGCACCCAATTGGGTACGTACCATCTTCACGCCAGCAACATGGCCTGCGCTGTTCAGTTCAATACTCAGAGGTTGCAGGTTGAATTTGAATTCCACGCCTTCCTCACGTGCATTTTTCACTTCGCGTTTGGAGCCCGGCATATTGGTTTCATCACGGCGGTAAGCACAGGTAACCTGCGTTGCCCCTTGACGGATGGATGTGCGAACACAGTCCATCGCGGTATCGCCCCCGCCAAGCACCACGACGCGTTTGCCTTCCATATTAACGTAAGGCTCGTCCTCAGTAGCTTGATACCCCATCAACTGCTTGGTGTTGGCAATCAGGAAGGGCAGCGCGTCATAGACGCCCGGCGCATCTTCATTGTCTAATCCACCACGCATTGATTGGTAAGTACCGACGCCAAGGAAGACCGCATCGTATTCATTTAACAGCGCGTCCATCGCGACATCTTTGCCGACTTCGGTATTTAGTTGGAATTCAATGCCCATCTCGCTGAAAATTTGACGACGTTTCACCATCACCTCTTTTTCCAGCTTGAAGGCGGGAATACCGAAGGTCAGCAGACCGCCAATCTCGGGGTGGCGGTCATAAACGACTGCTTTGACGCCGTTCCGGGTCAACACGTCAGCACAGGCCAAGCCTGCGGGGCCAGCACCGATAATGGCGACACGCTTACCGGTTGGTTGTACGTGAGACATATCGGGTTTCCAGCCCATCTCGATCGCTTTATCGTTGATATAGCGTTCGATATTACCGATGGTCACGGCACCAAACTCGTCGTTGAGGGTACAAGAGCCTTCGCAGAGGCGATCTTGCGGACAGACGCGTCCGCAGACTTCCGGTAAGCTATTGGTCTGGTGCGCTAAATCCGCCGCTTCCATAATACGGCCTTCATTCGCCAGTTTTAGCCAGTTCGGAATATAGTTGTGAACCGGGCATTTCCATTCGCAATAAGGGTTGCCGCAATCAAGGCAGCGATCGGCCTGCGCTTTAGCCTGAGTTTCCGAAAACGGCTCGTAAATCTCTACAAACTCAATTTTACGGATCTTCAGCGGTTTCTTTGGCGGATCAACACGCTGCAAGTCGATAAATTGATAAACATTCTGACTCATTATTGACCTCTTACTGCGCCTGAACCCGCAGCTCGGCTGCGGAACGACTACGGTGACCCAACAATGCTTTAACATCACTGGACTTCGGCTTAACCAGAGCGAACTTCGGCGCCCATTCCGGCCAGTTGGCCAGGATCTCTTCCGCGCGTGACGAGCCGGTCGCCTGCACATGCTCGGTAATCAGCCCGCGCAGGTGCTCTTCATGAATGGCTAACTGGTCGACATCTAACACTTCTACCAATTCTGGATTCACGCGTTTGCGGAACTCACCGTCTTCATCTAACACGTAGGCAAAGCCGCCGGTCATACCTGCGCCAAAGTTAATACCAGTTTTACCCAGCACACAAACGATCCCGCCGGTCATGTATTCGCAGCCGTTGTCGCCGATGCCTTCAACCACGGTGATAGCACCGGAGTTACGTACCGCGAAACGTTCGCCAGCACGGCCTGCAGCAAACAGCTTACCGCCGGTAGCACCGTACAGACAGGTATTGCCGATAATGCTAGCTTCAAAGCTGCGGAAAGCGGAGCCGACCGGTGGACGGACGGCAATGCTGCCACCGGCCATGCCTTTACCGACGTAGTCATTAGCGTCACCGGTCAGCGTCAATTCAACGCCGCCCGCGTTCCAGACGCCAAAGCTTTGGCCGGCGGTGCCGGAGAAGTGAGCCTTGATCGGATCGGCCGCCATGCCTTGATCGCCATGCAGCGCAGCAATAGTGCCGGACAACGTTGCCCCTACGGAGCGATCGGTGTTGCGAATATCGAAGTAGAAGGTTTTGCTCTGTTTACTTTCGACAAACGGCTCGGCTTGCGTCAGCAATTCTTTGTTTAGCAGGCCACGATCGAACGGTGGGTTGCTGCTTTCCGTGCAATGCAGCGCCTTGCCGGGATGTGGCGTGGCGGTTTGCAACAGCGGTGACAAGTCCAGCTTGTTCTGCTTGGCGGAAATACCGTCCAGCTCGCTCAGGAACTCAGTGCGGCCAATCAGATCCACCAGTTGGCTCACGCCCAGTGACGCCATGATCTCACGAGTTTCACGTGCGATGAACTGGAAGTAGTTAACGACACGTTCAGGCAGCCCGTGATAGTGATCGCGACGCAGTTTTTCATCTTGAGTAGCCACACCGGTTGCGCAGTTGTTCAGGTGGCAAATACGTAAGTATTTACAACCCAGCGCCACCATTGGGCCAGTGCCGAAGCCGAAGCTTTCCGCACCCAGAATCGCGGCTTTAACAATATCGACGCCGGTTTTCAAACCGCCATCCACTTGTAAACGGATTTTGTGGCGCAGGCCATTGGCTACTAGCGCCTGTTGGGTTTCTACCAGACCCAACTCCCACGGACAACCGGCATACTTGACGGAAGAGAGTGGGCTGGCACCGGTACCGCCGTCGTAGCCCGCGATGGTGATCAGATCGGCATAGGCTTTCGCCACGCCGGTGGCAATGGTTCCCACACCCGGCTCAGAAACCAATTTCACTGAAATAACGGCTTTAGGGTTCACCTGTTTGAGGTCGAAAATCAACTGAGCCAAATCTTCAATCGAATAGATATCGTGGTGCGGCGGTGGTGAAATCAGCGTGACGCCTGGCACCGAATAACGCAGTTTAGCGATGTATGGCGTAACTTTATCACCCGGTAACTGGCCTCCTTCACCCGGTTTTGCACCTTGGGCGACTTTAATCTGGATTACATCCGCGTTAATCAGATAGGCCGGGGTGACGCCGAAACGGCCGGAAGCCACCTGTTTAATGCGGGAAACTTTCTGGGTGCCATAGCGTGCGGGATCTTCGCCGCCCTCACCGGAGTTGGAAAAACCGCCGATGCTGTTCATGGCAATGGCCAGCGACTCATGCGCTTCAGGGCTTAACGCACCGATCGACATGGCTGCCGTGTCAAAACGGCTAAACAGAGATTCTGCTGGCTCGACCTGATCAACTGGGATCGGGGCGCCCTTCGGGGTAATGGCCAGCAGATCGCGTAGCGTGGCTACTGGGCGTTCGTTAACCAGTTGGGCGTAAGCTTGGTAATCGCTGTAATCGCCGCTGTGCACGGCTTTTTGTAACGTGCTGACCACATCCGGGTTGTAAGCATGGTATTCGCCGCCGTGGACGAATTTCAGCAGGCCGCCTTGATCCAGCGGTTTACGTTTCAGCCAAGCACGTTTCGCTAGATTTTGCAGGTCTTGCTGGAAGTCACTGAAGCTGGCACCGTTGATGCGGTTAACGACACCCCGGAAACACAGATCGGACAAATCACGATGCAGGCCAACGGCCTCGAACAATTTCGAACAGCGATAAGACGCGATGGTCGAAATGCCCATTTTGGACATGATCTTATACAGCCCTTTATTGATGCCGTTGCGGTAATTCAGCATCACGTCGCGGTATTTTTTGTCGATAGTCTGGTTATCTACCATCTTAGCCAGTGTTTCATAGGCCAGATAAGGGTAGATAGCGGTGGCACCAAAGCCCAGCAATACGGCAAAGTGGTGTGGATCGCGGGCGCTGGCGGTTTCAACGATGATGTTGGCGTCACAGCGCAGGTTTTTTTCCACCAGTCGGGTTTGCAGCGCACCAACCGCCATCGGTGCTGGCACCGGCAAACGGTTCGGGCTAATAGCGCGATCGGACAACACCAACATGACCACACCGTCACGCACCTTTTGCTCCGCTTCATCACACAAGGCACGGATCTTCTGCTCCAGATCCTGCTCGGCAGGGTCAAAGGTCAGATCCACGGTGTCGGCGCGATAATATTCGCCTTCCAGCGTGGTGAGCTGCTTGAAGTCTGAGTACAGCAGTATTGGCGACTTAAAGCTCAAACGGTGTGCCTGGCCTTCTGCCTCACAGAACACGTTCATTTCACGGCCGATGTTCGTGGAGAGTGACATAACATGCGCTTCGCGCAGTGGGTCGATCGGCGGGTTAGTGACCTGAGCGAACTGTTGGCGGAAATAGTCGTAAATAATACGTGGGCGGCTAGAGAGCACGGCAAAGGGGGTATCGTCACCCATGGAACCGGTCGCCTCTTGGCCGATTTCACCTAACACGCGCAGCACCTGATCCAGCTCTTCGCTGCTGTACCCAAACTGCTTCTGATAGGTTTCCAACTGTGCGTCGTCTAGTTCGCGGCTGCCGACTTGATCGGTAGGCAGATCCTCAAATGGCACCAAACGTTTGACGTTTTTCTCCATCCACTCTTTATACGGATGGCGGCTTTTTAAATCGTTGTCGGTTTCGGCAGAGTGAAGAATACGGCCGCTGCGGGTATCGATTACCATCAGTTCGCCGGGGCCGACGCGGCCTTTTTCTAGCACTTCATCCGGCTGGTAATCCCAGATGCCGACTTCTGAGGCACAGGTGATCAGCTTGTCTTTGGTGATCACATAGCGTGCAGGCCGTAGACCGTTACGGTCAAGGTTACATGCCGCGTAGCGGCCATCGGACATCACGATGCCCGCAGGGCCATCCCACGGCTCCATGTGTATCGAGTTAAAGTCGAAGAAAGCACGCAGATCGCTGTCCATGTCTGGATTGTTCTGCCAGGCCGGTGGTACCAGCAAGCGCATGGCGCGGATTAAATCCATGCCGCCTGCCAGCAGCAGCTCCAGCATGTTATCTAATGAGCTGGAATCAGAGCCGGTTTCATTAACAAAGGGGGCAGCAGACTGTAAATCCGGGATCAGCGGCGTTTGGAATTTGTAGGTACGCGCGCGCGCCCACTGGCGGTTACCCGTAATGGTATTGATCTCGCCGTTGTGTGCCAGGTAGCGAAACGGTTGCGCTAGCGGCCAGCGCGGCACGGTGTTGGTTGAGAAGCGCTGATGGAATAGGCAGATAGCTGACTCAAGGCGCAGATCTGCCAGATCCAGATAAAAACGTGGCAGGTCTGCTGGCATGCACAGACCTTTGTAGATCGTCACTAAGTTAGAGAAGCTGCACACGTAGAAACTGTCGTCTTGCACGCGCTTTTCAATACGGCGGCGCGCGACAAACAGGCGGCGCTCCATATCGCGTGGGCGCCAGCCTGCGGGGGCGTTGACGAAGATTTGCTCAATGCGCGGCAAGGAAGAGAGTGCGATCTCACCGAGTACATCGGGATTGGTAGGGACTTCACGCCAGCCTACGATCGACAGCGTTTCATTTTGTAGTTCTTCTTCTACGATACGGCGGCTGGCACGCGCTTCCTCTTCATTTTGGCTGAGGAACATCATGCCAATGGCGTAGTTTTTGGCTAAACGCCAGCCGCGCTCTTCCGCAACCATACGGAAAAAGCGATCCGGTTTTTGCAATAACAGGCCGCAACCGTCGCCAGTCTTGCCGTCAGCAAGAATTGCGCCACGGTGCTGCATGCGAGCCAGTGCGTGAATGGCGGTGCGCACTACCTTATGGCTAGGTTCGCCTTCTATGTGGGCGATCAGGCCGAAACCACAGTTGTCCCTCTCTTGGGATTTGTCGTACAACATATCAGTGAACCTCCCCAGGCTCTGCGTGACTCTCACAACCCATTCATGAGCGCGCCGATCGGCGGTGGGCAGAATTCCAATCAGCGAGTGACCCTCGCCAATCTGCTTTTCCGCCCTCCGTTAAGGGCCTCTCGTGACGGTTATCACAAGTGGTGAAGACTTGTTTTAAGAGGGAGTCTTAAATTACTGCATAAATATGACGAGCTGTTTGCCCGTCCAGAAAGCTTCCAGCGGATAGCCAACTTAGCGAGAAAGAATACGCAGGTCAAATATAGGCATAAGTGCCTTTTTTCATCGGTTATTTTAAATTAACTCATTGATATTTGGATTTTTTGTTGCTTATTTGTTGCCGATTTCGACGGTCAGGACCGCAAGAGAAATGTGAGCTGTCTCACTGTAGTGCAATGCTTGAATCTGTGCACCATGCTAGTGCGAGAGGCATTGGTAGATAATTATGCTGATAAATTAAATAAATTCATTGTTTATAACTATTTTTAACCGCATTGTCATAGACGCAAAAATCACGGTGCGATGATTAGAAAAATTCATTGCAGATAGGGTGATTTTATTTTCATTTATAATGAATAATTATGCTTACTTAAGCCTTTGGGAAAAAGCGTTGATCTCTGTCATCGCGGGAAAAGCCGTTTCTGATTAGCATCACGGGCTTTGAACACAGAGAAACACCAAGATTATGCAGTTGCCGCAATTAGTCAATATGTTTGGTGCCGATCTTCAACGTCGTTATGGCGAAAAGATCCATAAACTCTCGCTGCACGGCGGTTTCAGTTGCCCTAACCGTGACGGCACGTTAGGTCGCGGCGGGTGTACGTTCTGCAATGTGGCGTCGTTTGCTGATGAACAGATGCGGCAGCAGAGTATTACTGAGCAGTTGGCGATGCAGGCGCGTAAAACGAACCGTGCCAAACGTTATCTGGCTTACTTTCAGGCTTATACCAGTACTTATGCAGAGGTGGCATTGCTGGAAAGCATGTATCGGCAAGCGTTAACGCAAGCGGCCATGGTGGGGATTTGTGTGGGTACCCGGCCAGACTGCGTGCCGGATGCCGCGCTTGATCTGCTGGCAGATTACCGTGCGCAGGGGTATGAGGTGTGGCTCGAACTGGGCTTGCAGTCTGCACGCGATAAAACGCTGAAACGTATTAATCGTGGGCATGATTTCTGCTGTTATCAACAGACCGTTCAGCGGGCGCGACAGCGAGGCCTGAAAGTATGCTGTCATTTGATCGTGGGTTTACCGGGGGAGACACTGGACGATCATTTGGCGACGCTAAACGCGGTCGTGAGCGAAGGGGTCGACGGGATTAAGCTGCATCCACTGCACATTGTGGCGGGTAGCACCATGGCGCGAGCCTGGCATGCTGGGCGTTTATCCGCGTTGCCGTTGGAGGCGTATGCCGTCAGCGCCGGTGAAATGATTCGTCACACGCCCCACGACGTGGTATTTCATCGCATTTCGGCCAGTGCCCGCCAACCGACGTTGTTAGCCCCATTATGGTGCGAAAATCGCTGGAGCGGTATGCAGGCGGTCGGCGGTTATCTATTGCAACACGGTGGGCAAGGTTCGGCGCTGGCTGCGGGGTTACGCTATATGCCGCAGTAAGCTATTTCACGCGGCGGAGATTTCCTAAGTAATGTTAGATCATAATCTTCGGCTGATATCTATAAACGGCCTTTCTATAAATCGATATGTCAGTGTGGAGATAAGCAAAATCAAGAAGAAAACAACGCTAGAAATAGTGATGTATTCAGTTGTAGTTAATATAATGCTGTGAGATTTTATATAATGATTCAAGCAGAACCAAAAAATTCCATGCAATAAGTAAATACTATAACTAACATCACCTAAACGAATGAACCCTTTAAGGCGGAGTAGTCTAAAAACATCACCTCCCATAGCAATCATAATGAATATTAACGCAATTACCGGTACACAATATAGTTGATATGCATCAGCCTTAATGGCAAAAGAGAGTAGTATGGCTGCGATTATTCCAATGTTACAGTGTGTTTTTTTTAGCTGGAACTGCATTGACATCTCCTTTGCTAAAAAACCAATGGCAAAGAATGAAATAAGTATTGCATTCCTTGTGTTCCAGTTTGTTAAAACATACATGCAGAAGAAAAGTGCCGAGAAACTTAATACGAATGGTTTTGCACGATCCCGCAATAAAAATACCCATGGCAGGCTAAAGTAAAAACCCCACTCCCAAAACAATGTCCATGGAGTAGCAGCATTAATTAATGAAACATTTGTCATACCAAAAACATCTGGTTTATTGCCGTAAATACCTGCATCAAACCATAGGTATGCTTTCATGAATATGTCTGACATTTCTATGTTATTGCGCTGAATCCAAGCTGCAATTAATAAACATAGCAAACTTGATAAGGTTAGTAGCGGTGCGATTCGAAGAAGACGTTTTACATAAAATTTTGGCCATGAGACGATTTTGATATTTGCGAAAATGTAACCTGAAATCATGAAAAATAAAGCTACGCCAATGCCACCTATTTTCTGGTTTATAGGGTAGTCGGAAATGGCTGCAAGAGCCCAATCTTTTCCGTTAAAATAAAAATAACTTAAGATATAATGGTGAAATAGAACTAGGCTTGCCAATAAAAATCTGAGCCCGTCTATTTGACTAACTCTGGATTCATTGTTTTTGTCTATAAATGAGAATGCACGCGCGCTAAATACTAGACCAGCAGCGATAATACAAATAAGCATCCAAAAGAAAAGCTGAGTTTGTTCTATCATGGTGTAATTTATTGGAATAAAGTAAATAGTAACGTAGTATATCAGAAAATGATTATCAGGTTATAGGTGTAATTTGTGATGATTTTATCAAGTGCTCAGACTCGGTTATGATCGAAATGTTATATTTTCAGGAGTATTTTTGCGTGTAAAAAGCATTACCCTGAATCGCCGCTTCGGTATGCCAAAAGCGCTGGTCAGTCAGTATTTGCGGTTGGTTAGTGTGCTTGAACCCGTCATCGCGCTGTTACAGGATGACGAAAGACATTGATTTGGTCTACAGGTTTGATCCTACCCGCGTAATGTGGACACGGCCCTAAGCGAGATTCTGGTTTTCAAATTGTTCCGGACTGAGTCCGCCACAGGCACTGTGGCGACGCC
>NZ_JBNNGK010000032.1:0-13809 GCF_050268245.1 Serratia sp. NPDC078593
CTGCTTTTTGCTTGATGCTGATTTTGTCATGTGAGCTACCTCTGGTTAAGAGTTTACTCACTTAGCGCCGTGTCCACTATTGCTGGGTAAGATCAGTTTACCCGATCGGCCTCTGTTGCTGTTTTTCGACTGATTGTTGTCCTTACAATCTTGTTATGGCACACGCCTCGAAAGGTCAATGATCTTCATCAGGCCTTCAACTGTGCTTCGGGCAATGCTGAAGCCCTTACGGATCAATTGGCGCCAGATTTTTCGGGTATCGTAGACACTGTAATTTTCTTCGTAAACCTGTTTTATCTCCCGGACCATCTGGGTGTCGCGCTTATATTTTTCAGAATGCTGCCGAAGCAGTAATATGTCTATATGCCGCAGTAAGCTATTTCACGCGGATTTGCTGGTTTTTCCACACTTCCGTCGACGTATGCTCTGCTGTGCGAAGATTTGCGGTATGATTTATCTCCTATGTTTGGTGGGAGCAGTTCATGAAGCAAATCCGGGTGTTAGCGCAATACTACGTTGATTTAATGGTGAAGCTGGGGCTAGTGCGTTTTTCGCTATTGTTGGCCTCTGCGCTGGTGGTGCTGGCGATGGTGGTGCAGATGGCGGTCACCATGCTATTGCGCGGAGAAGTGGAGAGCATTGATGTGGTGCGCTCGATCTTCTTCGGTCTACTGATCACCCCTTGGGCGGTGTATTTTTTGTCAGTGGTGGTCGAGCAATTGGAAGCATCACGTCAACGGCTGGCGCGGCTAGTGGACAAGCTGGAGGAGATGCGTCACCGCGATCTGCAATTGAATCGGCAACTGAAAGATAACATCAGCCAACTTAATCAGGAAATTGCCGATCGTATCAAAGCGGAAGAAGAACGCTTGCAGGTGATGGAGAAGCTCAAAGAAGAGATGGAGCAGCGTGAGCTGGCGCAGATTGAGCTAGGCCAGCAGTCAGCGTTGCTACGCTCCTTCCTCGATGCGTCGCCAGACTTGGTGTATTACCGCAACGAAGACAAAGAGTTTTCCGGCTGTAACCGCGCAATGGAGTTACTGACTGGCAAAAGTGAGAAGCAGCTGATCGGCTTAACCCCCTATGATGTGTATGAAAAAGACATCGCCGATAAAGTGATTGAAACCGATGAGAAAGTCTTCCGCCACAACGTTTCGCTGACTTACGAGCAATGGCTGGTGTATCCCGATGGCCGTAAAGCGTGTTTTGAACTGCGGAAAGTGCCGTTTTACGATCGTGTCGGCAAGCGTCATGGGCTCATGGGCTTTGGCCGCGATATAACCGAGCGTAAGCGCTATCAGGACGCGTTAGAGAATGCCAGTAGGGAGAAGACGACCTTTATTTCAACGATCAGCCACGAGCTGCGTACGCCGCTTAATGGCATTGTCGGCCTAAGCCGCATTCTGCTTGACACCGAACTCAATGATGAACAACTCAACTATCTGAAAACCATTCACGTCAGCGCGATCACTTTGGGGAATATCTTCAACGATATTATCGAGATGGATAAGCTCGAACGCCGTAAAGTGCAACTCGACAACCAACCGATCGATTTCACCGGTTTTCTGGCGGACTTGGAAAACCTCTCCGGCCTGTTAGTCCAACCTAAAAACTTACAGTTCGTGATGGCGCCACAGCAACCCTTGCCGCAGAAGGTGATTACCGACGGTACGCGACTGCGCCAAATTCTGTGGAACCTGATCGGCAATGCGGTGAAGTTTACCCAGGCAGGGCAGATTGTGGTGCGTGTAAACCGTGAAGAGCAGGATAAACTGGTATTTGAAGTGGAAGACTCCGGCATGGGGATCCCGCAGGATGAGCTGGATAAAATCTTTGCCATGTATTATCAGGTGAAAGACCAGCGGGGAGGGCGCCCGGCCACCGGCACTGGTATCGGCTTGGCGGTATCCAAACGGCTGGCACAGAGCATGGGCGGCGATATTACCGTCGATAGCCAGCCAGGGCAGGGATCGTGCTTCCGGTTGACCATTAAGGCGCCAGTGGTGGAAGAAGACCTTGTCGCCGAGCAAGCGGAGGAAGACGCGCCGTTGCCCGCGTTGCATATCCTGCTGGTGGAAGATATCGAGCTTAATGTGATTGTGGCACGTTCGGTGCTAGAAAAACTGGGCAACAGTGTGGAAGTGGCAATGAACGGCCACGATGCACTGACGATGTTCGATCCTGATGAGTTTGATCTGGTGCTGCTGGATATTCAACTACCCGACATGACCGGATTAGACATTGCACGTGAACTGCGTGAACGCTATCGCGAGCAGGCCCTGCCACCGCTGATCGCCTTAACCGCCAACGTGTTGAAAGACAAAAAAGAGTATCTCGACGCAGGCATGGACGATGTACTGAGTAAACCCCTCTCAGTGCCAGCCTTGACCAAGATGATTAAGCACTACTGGGATCATCAACCTTCACACGCCAGCAAAAAAATGGAGCACAAAGTGATGCAGATTAATGAATCGTTACTGGATACCACGATGTTGGAACAGTACATGGATTTAGTAGGACCGCAGCTGATTCATCAAAGCCTGGAAATGTTCGAACAAATGATGCCGGGTTATCTGGCGCTGTTGGAGTCCAATATGACCGCGCGCGATCAGAAAGGCATTACTGAAGAAGGACACAAGATTAAAGGTGCCGCAGGTTCGGTAGGCTTACGCCATCTGCAGCAGTTGGCTCAGCAGATTCAGACGCCAACGTTGCCCGCTTGGTGGGATAACGTACAAGATTGGGTTGATGAACTAAAACAAGAGTGGCCTAACGATGTGGCAGTACTGCGAGCGTGGGTTGAGAACGCTGAAAAAAAATGACCCCGACCTAGGCCGGGGTGCGCGAATATTGCGCCAACACCAGGGAAATCGTGACCTGCGTATTGGTTTTAATGTTCTAGTCGAGCAGGTTTTCAAAAATTCCTCTACATCATACAGCCAACAACATAGCAAATGTAAGCGTTCTTGTTAGAAGATTCATTAAAATGTGTGATGTAGATTAGTGTTTGTCAACTCAGAGCACGAACACGTTGACAGTTAGGAAGAGGAGAAAGGTGATGAAACAGGTTGGAGTAGTGCTAAGCGGCTGCGGGGTTTTCGATGGTGCGGAGATCCATGAAGCGGTGCTGACATTGCTGGCGTTGGATCGTGCGGGTGTGCAAGCCGTTTGCTTTGCACCGGATAAGCGCCAACTTCATGTAATTAATCATCTATCTGGTGAAGAAATGGCCGAGCAACGCAATGTATTGATTGAGTCGGCACGTATCGCCCGTGGCAAGATTCAACCGCTTTCCAGCGCCGATGCCAGCCAGCTAGATGCGTTGATCGTTCCGGGCGGATTTGGTGCAGCTAAGAACCTCAGCGACTTTGCTACGCAGGGCGCTGAGTGTGTGGTTGATATTGACTTGGTGAATCTAACAAAGCAAATGCATAAGGCAAATAAACCAATTGGTTTTATGTGTATTTCCCCAGCGCTGCTCCCGAAGCTGTTTGAGCATCCGGTGCGGCTGACCATTGGTAACGATCCTGACTTGGGTGAGGTGATTGATGCCATGGGGGGGGAGCCGGTGATTTGCCCGGTGGATGATATCGTGGTCGATATCGAGAATAAGGTTGTGACTACGCCAGCTTACATGCTCGCGCAATCCATTGGGGAAGCGGCTAGCGGTATCGATAAGTTGGTATCACGGGTGCTGGAACTGGTTGAATGAGAAAGTCTGCGGGTAAATCACTTTTTTCCCGCCTGTGGAGTTGGCTTAAACGTGGTGTCTTGACGGTCATAGGCCTGTGGGTGGCAGGAATAGTGTTATTTGCCTTTCTGCCGGTGCCGTTTTCCGCGGTCATGGCCGATCGGCAAATCAGTGCCTGGTTGAAGGGCGATTTTGCTTACGTCGCCCATTCGGACTGGGTATCGATGCGCGATATATCACCGAATATGGCACTGGCAGTGATTGCGGCGGAGGATCAGAAATTTCCGCAGCATTGGGGTTTTGACGTGGCGGCAATCGAGAAAGCGCTCGATCACAATGAGCGTCGCCCAAGCCGTATTCGTGGCGCATCAACGTTGACACAGCAAACGGCAAAAAACCTGTTTTTATGGGATGGACGCAGTTGGCTGAGGAAAGGTTTGGAAGCCGGGCTGACCGGTGGCATTGAACTGGTGTGGACGAAACGCCGCATTTTGACGGTCTATCTCAACATCGTTGAGCTAGGGAATGGGGTATTTGGGGTGGAACAGGCGTCGCAGCGCTACTTCAACAAATCCGCCAAACGGCTCAGTGCTTCAGAGGCGGCATTGTTAGCGGCGGTGCTGCCGAACCCGCACCGTTTTAAGGTGGACGCACCTTCTGGCTATGTCATTCAGCGTCAACAATGGATCTTACGGCAAATGGATCAGCTCGGCGGTGAGCGTTTCTTGAAGGCGAACGAACTCGGCTCGCGGTGAAGGCGGGGTGAGCGTATGTGTATGCTCACCCCGTATATCGAATTGATATCTTAGCGCTTATTTCAGATAGGTAAACGCCGTCGTCACATGCTTTACACCGCTAATATGGCTAGCGATCTGTGCGGCTGACTTGCCTTCTTTTTCGGTTACCAGACCGAGCAGGAACACTTCCCCATTTTCCGTGGTCACCTTCACGTTCGACGATTTCACTGAATCGCTGGTGAGGATCTGCGAGCGTACTTTGGTGGTGATCCACGTATCCATTGACGCGGTGCCCAGGCTTACGGGTGTCCCCTGACGGATTTCGCTGTACACTTCTGCTGCGCCGTCAACGCCTAAAGCAATTTGCTTGGCGCGGCTAGCTAACTCAGTGCTCGGGGACTGACCGGTCAACAACACTTTGCCCTGATAAGCCGTAGCGACGATGCGTGCGTCTTTTTTCAGTTGTTGATCTTTGCTCAAGGCGTTTGCAACGCGAGCTTCCAAGGTGCTGTCGTCTACCTGTGTACCAATAGTTCGCGGATCGGTCGCCGTTTTAGTGGCGACTGCCGCACTACCAACCACGACGGCGGGGACACACCCTTGTAGCAGCAGTGCACCAAGCAGTACTGCATAAACGGAACGAAGCTTCATTTTAACTCCTCGTGCCTATCTCAATAGGCTATTAATCGTCCTGATGTGGGAATAACGTATTATCAATCAGGTCGCACAGGCAATTGACTGTAAGCATATGCATTTCCTGAATACGCGAACTACGGTGTGATGGGATTCGGATTTCTACATCCTGCTGGCCGAGTAAACCGGCCAATTCCCCACCGTCGTAACCGGTAAGGGCGACAATGGTCATATCACGCGTTACCGCAGCTTCAACCGCTTTAACAATATCACGGCTGTTGCCACGGGTGGAGATGGCGAGCAGCACATCGCCAGCATGGCCGAGTGCACGTACTTGTTTGGCATACACTTCATCATGCAGCCGATCGTTGGTGATTGCCGTTAATACCACATTATCGGCATTCAACGCGATAGCAGGTAGGCTTGGGCGTTCGGTTTCAAACCGGTTGATCATGCTGGCGGCGAAGTGTTGTGCGTTCGCCGCCGAGGTGCCGTTGCCGCAGCACAGGATTTTATTGCCGTTCAACAGTGATTGAACCAGGGTCATCGCGGCGCGGGATATGGCGTCTGGCAAGGCTTCCGCCGCCGCAATCTGGGTTTGGATACTTTCGGTAAAACAAGCTTTGATTCTATCCAGCACGTTGTATTAATCCACTAGGTCAAAGGGCCGGTTGCACCGGCAACGTTAATCCGCATTGAAGGCGTTGGGTACCCATTCTAACTGGCTACCGGTAAAGGCTAACACATCAAAACGGCAAGGCGAGGTATCGAAACTGGCTCCGCGCGCCGCCAACCAGACGGCTGCGGCATGCAGCAGGCGCTGTTGTTTACGGTAATTCACACTGGCGGCGGCATCGCCATAGGCCGCGCTACGCCGGTAGCGCACTTCAACGAACACCCAGATTTGGTCATCACGCATGATGAGATCGAGCTCACCACCGCGCACCGCAACATTGGCGGCGACGAAGATCAAACCGGCACGCTCTAAGTAGTGGCGGGCCTGTAATTCATAGCCCGCCCCTTTGGCGCGTTGGCTTAGGGGGCCGGAACGACCTGCCCTTGACGGTATTGCAGCCAAGGTAGCTTCCTGTTAATCACGCAGTTGGATGAAGCGCTCAGCATACCGGTGGTGCCGGAAACCTGGAAGCCCGGTAACTGACGCATTTCAGAGAAGTGATTCGCCAATCGCCAGGCATCGATCCCCATGGCATACAGACGCACCAGAGAGTAATCGTTGTGGAATTTAGCGCTCGCCTGTTGCATAAGTTGTGGGTTGGCCCCTGCCAGCAGCGGAATATCGCTAAACTGCAAGCCTTCCATTTCTAAGCGGAAATCGGGGCCGGCACCCGCCTGATAGCTGCGTGAGCTGGCATACATCGCCGGTTTGCTGCGCGAACTGGTGTTCATGTCGATCATGGGTTTGATCAGCGTCAGCTGCGACTGAGTCGCGACAATATACACCGCGTCCACTCTGCCGCCGCTTGTGGTTGGGGCATCGCTTGGCGGTGCTGGAATGGTCAGACCCGCAATGGTGACGGATTGCGCGGCTGGCGCATGCGTTACCACCGGCGTTCCGCTCAGGCGGATGCCGCCAGCGTTGACCATCTGGCGCAGTTCACCGGCTGAACCGATGCCTTGTTGCAATACCGTTCCCCCTCCCAGTTTTTGCCATTCTTGCGCGAAGGCTTTGGCGACGCGATCACCAAAGGAGCCACGCGGCACCAGCAGGAGCGGCTGCTGTTTCTGCTGCTCTCTGATGTGATGAGCAGCATCACGTGCTTCGTCCTCCGGTGACAGGGCAAAATAACAAATATTGGGGTTGTCTTTCGGCGATTCAGGTTGGTTAAGCGCCAGAACATTCAGTGTTGTCGAGGCGCTGGACAGCTGTTCGACATTATTTTTCAATAATGGGCCGACCACCAGCGTCGCGCCATCTTGCTGAGCCTGCGCCAGCAACGTTGTTAGCGGTTGGCTGGAGGAGTCATAGACTTTGATCTGCGCATGGGTTACCGGTGACGCAGGGATTGGCGCAGATTGCGGCATGGGTGCTGCGGGTTGCTCAGGTTGTTCCGCTGACGCCGAGGTGCTTACCGCGCCGTTAGCGTTAGGATCGCTTGAGGTTGCTGGTGGCTCTGCCGCCGAGGGGGCTGGCATCGCGGTAGGTTGTTGCACCGGTGCACTCGTTACCGTACCGTTTTTTGCCGCTTCAAACCCCTGCTGGATTGCGTTGGCGAAGACTTTCGCTTGGCCGTTCAGCGGTAACAGCAGGGCGATTTTGGCCGTCGACGCTTGGGTGAGGTTTAACGCCTGATTTAACTGGCTCGGCAGCGTGTTCGCCGCTGGGTTTTGCGGATAACGATTTTGCCAGTCTTTGATGCCCGCTTTCAGCATGTCTGGATCTTGGCGGTTCTCGTGGTACACCCGCAGCAGATCCAACCAGCCTTGCAATACGTTTTCATCAGCATTGATCACCAGGTTATTCAGCTCTTTCGGCGTTAAGCCCAAGAGCGTTCGCCAGGTTTTATCCAGGTTATCCTGATGCGCCTGATTGTCGAGCAGTGGTTCTTGAGCGATATAGGCGCGGATAAGAGGCAGTGAGGCTTTGCCCTGATTCGCGATAATTTGCGCTTGATAGAAGCGTACTCGCTGATTTGGCGATAGGGCAGTGTTGTCGATCTGGCCCAGGGTGCTGCGTGCCGCGCTGAGATTGTTATTGGCAACTTGCAGCTCGGCTATCAGTAACTGACGCTCCAACTGCTGAGCGTTGCTGAGGTTTTGCGGCAGAGAACTCAACTGTTGGTTGGCTTGCGGCAGTTTTCCTTCACGCAACAATGCGCGAATAGCAAGTAATTGCCAGTCAGCCTTGTTATCATCGCTGCTCTGTTGCCATTGCTGCAGATAGTAATCTGAACTGGCGCTCGCCTCGTCCTGGATATTGGCGGGCGGAGTCTGCGGGGCCTGGCTCGGACAACCAGCAAGAAGTAAGGCTGCCACGACAACAGGCATAAAACGCCCTGTTTTGGTACGAACGAATGTTGAGGAAAGCATACTGTATCCAGTGATGTTTTTTTCAAGATGCTCAATATTAAATCGGCAATCCGGATGAAACAATGAATCAACACCAACAATCAGTCATTTCTGCATCAACGCTTTACGTGGTGCCTACCCCTATCGGTAATTTAGGCGACATGACTCACCGTGCGTTAGAGGTACTGAAAAGCGTTGATCTGATTGCGGCGGAAGACACGCGCCATACCGGGTTGTTGCTGCAACACTTCGCGATTAACGCGCGGATGTTTGCCCTGCACGACCATAATGAACAGCAAAAGGCGGATCAACTGCTGGCGAAATTGCAGGAAGGCCAGAGTATTGCACTGGTTTCCGATGCAGGGACGCCGCTGATTAACGATCCTGGTTATCACCTAGTGCGCCGTTGCCGCGAAGCGGGAGTGCGCGTGGTGCCGTTGCCGGGCGCTTGTGCCGCCACCACTGCGCTATGCGCTGCCGGTGTGGCTTCGGACCGCTTCTGCTATGAAGGGTTCCTGCCAGCGAAAACCAAAGGCCGTAAGGATACCCTGCTGGCGCTGGCAGAGGAACCGCGTACGTTGATTTTCTATGAATCTACCCATCGCCTGCTGGAAAGTTTGCAAGACATGGTAACGGTGTGGGGGCCGCAGCGTTATGTGGTACTGGCACGTGAGCTGACGAAAACCTGGGAATCGATCCACGGTGCACCGGTAGGGGAACTACTGGCTTGGGTGCTGGAAGATGAAATGCGCCGCCGGGGGGAGATGGTGCTGATCGTCGAAGGCCATAAGGCGCAGGAAGATGCGCTGCCCTTGGACGCGTTGCGTACTTTGGCGTTATTACAGAAAGAGTTACCGCTCAAGAAAGCCGCAGCGCTGACGGCTGAGATCCACGGTGTGAAGAAAAATGCGTTGTATAAATACGCGCTTGAGCAACAGGAAGGGTGACAAATCGTTCAGGAATCCGATTTGAATGCCGCAACGCGGCCGCCCGTAGGGAAATCACCGAGATGTGATTTCTCATTTGATTGGACGCTGCTTGCAGCGACCCCAGAGGGGGGAGGTTCAGGGATGGGCCGCATACAATAAGGTTTACACTGTTGCGGCTTGCGGCGTATAATCCGCGCCGGAGTTGACCAGACAGTCGCCGCTTCATTGCCGTCCCCTTTGGGGAGACAGATGGAGGGGAGGAAAGTCCGGGCTCCATAGGGCAGGGTGCCAGGTAACGCCTGGGAGGCGTAAGCCTACGACTAGTGCAACAGAGAGCAAACCGCCGATGGCCCGCGCAAGCGGGATCAGGTAAGGGTGAAAGGGTGCGGTAAGAGCGCACCGCGCGGCTGGCAACAGTCCGTGGCACGGTAAACTCCACCCGGAGCAAGGCCAAATAGGGGTTCACATGGTACGGCCCGTACTGAACCCGGGTAGGCTGCTTGAGCCAGTGAGCGATTGCTGGCCTAGAGGAATGACTGTCCACGACAGAACCCGGCTTACCGGTCAACTCCACTCCTCTTCAAAAACAATGGGTTGGTGTGTCCCGTCTGCATTTCACGTTAAAGTGAGATACAAGATGAGACACACCAGCACTTGTGCCATTCCAAATATCCTCCTCTGTGGCAAGTACAGCGATCCTTTCCTGTGTTCAATGTCAGAAGAACATCATAACAACAGGCAATAGCACAATTTACATGGCTGTATCTTTGATACTCCCGGTACGGGAACCGTTACTCATTTGCCAATGATAATGCCGAATGCAGTAAGACATTGGCTCCGGCTTCCGCCCATTCAGGAGAAATGTCTTCTGATTCGTGATGTGAGATACCTCCCACACAAGGGCAGAAAATCATTGAGGTAGGAACCACCCCAGCCATCCATGTCGCATCATGACCAGCCCCAGAGGTGATATCCATATAATCGTACTCTAACGCTTGCGCTGCACGTCGAATAACCTGAGTGACCTTTTTATCAAACTCAATCGGTTCATAATGGCCTATTCTTTCTATCGCGCACTCAACACCATGGCTCTTCGCGATTTTGATGGTCTCTGACTGAATGAGCTCGCACATCAGGTGGAATTTTGATTTCTCCACCGCCCGAATATCAATAGTGAAGATGACTGTACCGGGTAGCGCATTGCGCGAGTTAGGATAGAATTTTACTTGCCCCACCGATCCTGCGACGTTGGGTTGATGTTTCATTGCGATATTATCGACGGCATCGATAATTCTCGCCATCGCCAGACCGGCGTTAATCCGCATGTTCATCGGTGTTGATCCGGTGTGAGCGGAACGCCCCGTCAGAGTGACTTCCAACCACGATTGCCCCTGGCAGTGTGTAACCACGCCGACAGATTTGCGCTCGGCTTCTAAGATAGGGCCTTGTTCGATGTGATATTCAATATACGAATGTAGATGTCTCGAGCCAACAGGTTCGCTACCGAGCCAGCCGGTGCGCTGGAGCTCGCTAGCGATCGTCACCCCTGTGTGATCTTGAAGGCCATGGGCATATTCAAGCGGGTATACACCGGCAAACACGGCGGAAGCCAGCATCGAAGGCGCAAAGCGCGAGCCTTCCTCATTGGTCCAGTTGGTAATAACAATGGATCGCTTAGTTTGAATATCCTGCTCATTCAACGTTCGAACAACTTCTAAGGCGGAAAGCACCCCCAGAACCCCGTCATATTTCCCCCCAGTGGGTTGCGTATCTAAATGCGAACCAATACACACCTGATGCGCGTCGGGTTCGGTGCCTTCTCTGGTGGCGAAAATGGTGCCCATCTGATCGATGCTAATGGACATCCCCGCCTCTTCACACCATTTGCAAAACAGATGCCGTCCTTCACTATCCTCATCGGTTAAGGCTTGCCGATTAGAGCCGCCGGCGATACCCGGCCCTATTTTTGCCATCTCCATGATTGAATCCCAGAGACGTTGGGTGTTAATTGCAATAGAATGGTTGTTTATATTTATGATTTCATTGCTCATTTTATTCTTAGACCTTTATGGGTAATGATATTTGAAGGCGCGGTCTGGCGAGTTAGACGGCAGTGACAGGGTTCTCACGCCAAACACTGATACCCGCATCGGTTTCTTCATCACCCAATTCATTGAACAATTCGGTCGATAAATATCTTTCTCCAGTATCTGGCGCCATTGCCAGAATGACAGACCCCGCAGGTGCGGTTTGTGCAACCTTTATTGCCGTCGCAATCGTAGCGCCAGCAGAAATACCCACTAAGATACCTTCCATTCTGGCCAGCAGACGTGCCGTATTTAATGCCGAATGTTCATCAATCGTCATCAATGTATCAATGACACTACTGTCTAATAAGCTGGGTACAAAGTCGGGCGTCCAACCTTGGATCGCATGAACTTTCCACTGGTTCTTCGCCAAGATCTCTGCGCCCTCTGGTTCAGCTACGACAATGTTTACTTCAGGGCGCGCCACTTTAAGCATTTGACCAATGCCGGTTAGCGTGCCGCTGGTGCCAAATCCAGAGACAAAATAGTCAAGACGCTTGCCGGCAAAATCACTCAGGATCTCGGATGCCGTCGTCATACGGTGGTAACTTGGGTTGGCGGGATTATCAAATTGACGAGGCCTGAACCAACCATTTTCCTTAGCAAGTTGATCGGCAATTCGGTTGCCTCCGCTGCTGCCTTGCTCGCTAGGGAACAAAATGACTTCGCCACCGTAAGCACGGATCAATTTTCGCCGTTCTACGGAGTATCCGTCGCCCATTACCGCAATAAATTTATACCCTTTCGCTGCGGCGACCATGGCAAAGGCAATGCCTACATTTCCTGATGTACACTCGATAATCGTGTCGCCTTTTTTAAGCTCGCCGCGATTTTCTGCATCGAGTATTACGGAAAGCGCGAGCCGGTCTTTAACGGAACCTCCGGGATTAAAAGATTCGATTTTTACATAGATCTCTACATTATCGGGTGCCATTGCATTGAGTTTGACAATGGGCGTTCTGCCTACCACATCTAATATATTATTGTAAATTGACATGTTTACTTCCTCTAATTAAAGGATTACGCGTATAAATTAAGCCTTCACTTTCTTTCTGGAAAAAATGCTGAAGTTTTGGTTTACTGCATAACTACTAAACATAATCATGAAAACACCAATAAGTTGAATAGCACTCAAGGCAACATTATAGAAATAGTAATCAACAACAATAGCAACTGCAGGATAAATAAACGTCATTACCGCAATGATAGGCGCTGATAGTTTTTGATAGGATGAATACATAAGGATATAGGTTAGGCACGAATGAACGGCACCTAAAATAAATAAACAACCCCACTCCTTGACGGTTATACTAGAAAAACCTGATAAATCACTGAGTGGGTATAACACAACTATACCAATACAAAGCTGGACTAACGTAATAATGTATGGCGAAACACCCTTAAGGCTTTTAACGATTACGGCTGAAATTGCCCAGAATACCGCCGCCGATAAAGCAAGAATAACACCTATAATGTACGATGATGAAAGAGAAAACTCATTGGTATCTATATTGGCGACAAAAGCCACTCCGACAAAAGATATGACCATCCAACCTATTTTATTTGCTGAAACACGCTCCCGATAAAGCGCAGCCCAAATCAGCATAAAGAAGAAAGGTTGAGCATGATAAATCACCGTAGAGGTGGAAATTGACGCTGTCTTAAATGACTCAAAGAGCATTACCCAGTTAAAGACCAAGAATATGCCGCTAAGTACAATGATCAGGACGCTTTTTGCGCTAAGTTCTAATCCTTTAAATTTTCCGCTGTAGAGACAGTAAACAACCAAGAAAAATGCGCCCAGTAGACAACGGTAGAAAACAACATTATAAGCACTCTGACCAGACTCAATAACAAATAAGCCGACCGTCCCCATAATGATCATGGCGAAAAACAGTTGGATTACACCGCTTTTATCTTCTGATTTACTCACCTTTACTTCCTTCATCACTACTATTTAATTTATGTTTAGAACTGAACGGACATTGATGGGGTCTGGCAACGCCCTCTTCGGCAAGCTGGTATTGCTTCCATTCGAGATTGTCTTCCTCGCCATAGAATCCGAGTTCCTGCGGAAATGCACCATCGTTATAGATTTTGACACGCTCCCTGATGTGTTCTCGGATTTGCCTTCCTCCTTTTGTTTTCCCATTTGCCACCGCATCAAAATTTTCACGTGCGTTAATGACAAAAGTTAAATGCATACCAAGGTTTCTGTTACGCAGAACTTTATGATCCTTCGTACTCATATTGATGAAGAATTGAATGTTATTAAAACAGAAAGTCCAATCGGCAGATCCTGGATCCGTGGCAATATGACTTGGCCAGGGATGAATGTCATGCGCGTGAATCCACTTTAGTGCCTCCCAGCCAGTCTCATGCTGAGATTTATTAGTGTTAAAGTCTTGAGAAAAAAACACCACCAAAGGAGCAAAAATCCGTTTATTTAACGGAGTAGAATGTATGAAGTGACTATACTGTATTATTCCTTGTAAAAAATCAGAGAAATCCCCATCCTTGCGCCTATCACAAAATATCACTCTAATGGTTTTAGCTCCCCATGCTCTTTTACTAAAAAGGCAAGGAAATGCGGTATCATTCATTTTTAAACTGTAGTGGTCAACAAAAACTAGCCACGGTTTTAGAGTTTTTCCAGAACAATCTTTCTGATTCATTCGGCGTCAAACCACCATTATATTGATGGG
>NZ_JBNNGK010000033.1:0-12800 GCF_050268245.1 Serratia sp. NPDC078593
ACTGCTGGAGCAGGGGGAAGGGGATATCACGGCGATAGCCCGGCGTTATGAATGGGATCTGGACGCGTTATGGCAAGGGTTGCTGGCGCATCTGGCGACCCTGCCGCATACGGTACAGAGCAAACCGCCGCTCTCGGCCAAACTGCAACGGCTGATCCAGCAAGCGTGGCTGACGGCGTCGATGCAGCAAGACATCAATGAAATCCGCAGCCAGCATCTGCTGCTGGCCTTGCTCGAACACCCGGCACTGCTGGAGACGGACGCGGCATGGGCGCTGCTGAGCCTGAGCCGGACGCAACTGGAGCGGCTGCTGCCCGTGCTGGATACCCAGTCGGACGAACGGCCGGCGCGGCAAGCACAGCAAGAGCCGAATCAGACCGCGTCCCCCCTCAGCGATGAGCAGGCTGAAGCGCACGGCCTTCCTCTGACCCACGCCGGGCAAAGCGTGCTGGACAAATTCACCCTGGACGTCACCGCCAAAGCGAAAGCGGGCAGCATCGACCCGGTCTTTGGCCGAGACAGCGAAATCCGCCAGATGGTGGACATCCTCTCCCGCCGCCGCAAAAACAACCCGCTGCTGGTGGGCGAGCCGGGCGTCGGCAAAACCGCGCTGGTGGAAGGGCTGGCGCTGCGCATTAGCGAGGGCAACGTGCCGGACAGCCTGAAAACGGTCAGCCTGCGCACTCTGGATTTGGGGCTGTTGCAGGCAGGAGCCGGGGTGAAAGGCGAGTTCGAACAGCGGCTAAAAAACGTGATTGAGGCGGTACAGCAGTCGCCGACGCCGGTGCTGCTGTTTATCGACGAAGCGCACACCCTGATTGGCGCGGGCAATCAGGCGGGCGGGGCCGATGCCGCCAACCTGCTGAAACCGGCGCTGGCCCGCGGCGAACTGCGCACTATCGCCGCCACCACCTGGAGCGAATACAAACAGTATTTTGAGCGCGATGCGGCGCTGGAGCGCCGTTTTCAGACCGTGAAAGTCGATGAACCGGACGACGCCACCGCCTGCCTGATGCTGCGCGGGCTGAAGGAACGCTACGCCAGCCACCACGGCGTGCATATTCAGGACTCGGCGGTGCAGGCGGCGGTGAGCTTATCACGCCGCTACCTGACCGGCCGCCAGCTGCCGGACAAGGCGGTCGACCTGCTGGACACCGCCAGCGCCCGGGTACGCATGAGTCTGGACACCGAGCCGGAGGCGCTGGTACAGGTACAGGCTGAACTGGCGGCGCTGGCGCTGGAGCAGCAGGCGATAGAGCAGGATACGCTGCTCAGCGCGGAGCTCAACCCGGCGCGGCTGGCCGACATCAACGACCGCCGCACGCTGTTGCAACAGCAGCACACCCGGCTGACGCAACAATACCAGCAGGAGCGTGAACTGACCCAACGGTTGCTGGCGCTGCGTCAGGATGCGGAGCGGGTGGTGGAGCGCAACGCGGTGCACCAGCAACTGCGCGAGCTGCAAGGCTGCCTGCCGCTGCTGTCGCTGGACGTGGATGCGCGCACTGTGGCGACGGTCATCGCCGACTGGACCGGCGTGCCGCTGGGCAGCCTGTTAAAAGACGAACAGACCCACCTGCTGCAACTGGAGCAGCAACTGGGGCAGCGGGTGATTGGGCAGGACGCGGCGCTGCTGGCGCTGGCACAACGGCTGCGCGCCGCCAAAACCGGGCTGACGCCGGAGAACGGCCCGCTGGGGGTGTTTTTGCTGGCGGGGCCGAGCGGGGTAGGGAAAACCGAGACCGCGCTGGCGCTGGCCGATGAACTGTTCGGCGGTGAGAAATCGCTGATCACCATCAACCTGTCGGAATATCAGGAAGCGCACACAGTCTCGCAGCTGAAAGGCTCGCCGCCGGGCTATGTGGGCTACGGTCAGGGCGGCGTGCTGACCGAAGCGGTGCGCAAACGGCCGTACAGCGTGGTGCTGCTGGATGAAGTCGAAAAGGCGCACCGCGACGTGCTGAACCTGTTCTATCAGGTCTTTGACCGCGGCATGATGCGCGACGGCGAAGGGCGGGAAATTGATTTTCGCAATACCGTCATCGTGATGACCGCCAATCTGGGCAGCGACCACCTCATGCAACTGCTGGAGGAGCAGCCGGCGGCATCGGACGCGGATTTACAAGCGCTGCTGCGGCCGATCCTGCGCGACCACTTCCAGCCGGCGCTGCTGGCACGCTTCCAGACGCTGATTTACCGCCCGCTGGGGCGCGAGGCGATGAAACGGATCGTCGGCATCAAGCTGGGGCAGGTGGCGCAGCGGCTGCAACGGCATTACGGCATGGCGTGTGACATCGACGACAGCCTGCGGGACACGCTGGTAGCCGCCTGCCTGCTGCCGGACAGCGGGGCGCGCAACATCGACAGCCTGCTGAACCAGCAAATCCTGCCGGTGCTGAGCCAGCAGCTGTTGCGTTATCTGGCGGAGGGGGAGCAACCGCAGCGCCTGCAACTGGGCTGGGATGAAGAAGAAGGGATCGTGCTGGCGTTTGATGCTCCGGCGAGTGCAACACAGGAGATGAGCGATGAGTGAAAGCATTATCAGTCTGGCACAGAAGGCGATTGACGAGGTCTTGGGGCTGTCCCGCTACCGCGTCGACGTGCACGAGTGTCCACATTTTCTTGATGTCCTGCGCTATCGTGCAAGTGAAATGCTGAGCCAGCCGTGGCGCTACGATGTCACTGTCACCTGTGCGGCGAGCATAGCCAGCAGTGAGCTGATGCTGAAACCAGCGTCTTTCACTTTTCAGTCACCACTCTATGATGGTACCCCGGCTGTGCCGTTGCGCACGGTCTATGGCGTGGTGGATACCTTCCGGCGGATTTCAGTCTCCGGGGATGAAATCACCTACGCCCTGCGTATCGTGCCGCGCATTGCCCTGATGAAGTACACCCAACGCAGTGAGGTGTACCTCAACCAGTCGGTGCCGGAGGTGGTGGAGCAGATCCTGCGTTCACACGGACTTGAGGGCGCCGACTTTGAATTTCGCCTGTCACAGCATTATCCGGTCCGTGAGCTCATCACCCAGTGGCGCGAAACGGATCTGGAATTTATCCAGCGCCTGTTGGCGGAAGTGGGGATCTTCTGGCGCTTTGAGATGGACTGCCGAATTGAACAAGATGTGGTGATTTTTCAGGACAGCCAGCTACAGTATCAGTTTGGTGTGAAGCTACCGGTTATCCCGCCCTCACGCACCAATGATAACGGCCAAGACAGCGTCTGGGATCTGCGTACGGAAGACCAAGTGGTGACCGGTAGCGTTGCCAACCGCGACTATAATTACCGTGAGGCGCTGACCCCGCAAGATAGTTCGGCGACCGTCCGTCAGGAAGGCGGTGCCACTATCGGTGAAACTTACCACTATGCAGAGCCGTTTTTGAGTGAAGGGGAAGCAGAAACCCCGGAAAGCGGTGCCTGGTTTGCCCGTCTGCGTCATGAGCGCGCGCTCAACGCCCAACAGATTATCACCGGGCGTTCAAGCAGCCCGGTATTGGCGCCCGGCGAAGTGCTGGAGCCTCAGGGTAATACCCCAGGGGCCCTGAAAGACGGCATTGTGATCACCAATGTTCACACCTCTGGGGCGCGTGATAAGGGGTTTCAACTGCGCTTCACGGGGATCCCTTACAGTGAAACCGTTTGCTATCGTCCGGCGTTACTGGATCGCCCGGTGATTGCTGGCTCCTTGCCTGCCCGAGTGGAAAGCGACGAGAAGGGTGACACTTATGCGTACCTAGACAACCAAGGACGTTATCGGGTCAGACTCGATTTTGACCGTAGCAGCACTGTACAAGGATACGCGTACCTCTGGCTGCGAATGGCAAAACCCTATGCTGGGGATAATTATGGCTTTCATTCCCCGTTGCTCGATGGCACCGAAGTTTCCGTGGTATTTGACAGCGGTGATCCGGATCGTCCGTATATCGCTCACGCCCAGCACGATTCCGAACACCCGGATCATGTGACGAATGATAACCACACGCGTAACGTCTGGCGCACGGCGGGGGACAACAAACTCTGCTTGGAAGACAAGCGTCAGGAAGAGCATTTTAAGCTCGCCACCCCGTTTGGTAAGACGCAATTAAATGGTGGTCACGTCGTGGACAGCCGGCGTGAGCAGCGTGGGACCGGATTTGAACTGCGTACCGATGAGTACGGCGCGGTGCGGGCAGCACGCGGAATGTTGCTGACGGCAGATGCCCAAGCAAAAGGGCAGGGACCCATGTTGGAAATGTCGTCTGCCGTGAACCAGATAAAGCAGGCGAACAGCGAGATGCAAGCACTGAACGATGCCGCAGAAAGTGCAAAAGCGCTGGTCAGCGACATCCGGACACAACGCAATCTGGTCATGCAGAATATTGCCGATTTGCAATCAGCGGTGATGCTGGCCTCTGCCCCGCAGGGGATCGCTTTTACCTCCGGTGGACATATCCAGCTAACGAGCACGCAGAATACCATGCTCAATGCCGGGAAACATCTGGACGTGGGGGCGATGGGTAATATCTCGGTGAGTGCGGACAAAGAACTCGGCTTGTTTGTTCACAAGGGTGGGGCGAAGCTCATCGCCAATCTCGGCGACGTGGAAATTCATTCCCGCCACAATACACTCGATATGAGCGCGCAACAAAAGCTGACTATCAGCAGCACTGAAGATGAAGTGATTATCAGCACGCCGAAGACGCTGACCATTAACGGTGGTGGCTCCTATGTGAAGCTCAGCGATAGCGGCATTGAACATGGCTCAAATGGAGATTTGACCATGAAAGTGGCCGAGTATCTGATACCGGGCTCCGGAGGAGACCTGCCTGTGGATGCGCCAGACTTTAATACGACTAAAATAGCGGAAATGAAATCTGTCATCAGTAAACCGCTGAGTAACTGAGGGACCAGACATGTCAGTATTACCAAAATTCGCCTGGCCGGTGCCAGCCAGTAAGCGCGGCAATGACTTTGCCAACCGAGACGATGTGATGTCGCATCTGGACGGTGAAGCAACCGGCTGGTACCTGCTGGGAAGTAACGGCATGTGGCACGGGGGTATTCATATCACGAACGCCACCACGCCCTGGTGTGCGCTGAGCGGCAGGGCGGCTTCTGAGCTGCTGGATTTCCCGGTGGCTTACAAGGGGGAGCAGAGCATTCGCTGTATGGCGGACGGGGACGTGGTGGCATACCGGATTTGCCGCGACTATCTGAACGTGCCGTGGGAGACGGGGCCGCTGAACGTCTCCGGCTCCTTTGTTCTGGTGCGTCACTCTATTCAGCCCGGGGAGAAACCGGAAAGCGGCCTGAATTTTTATACGCTGTATATGCACCTGGCGCCGTATTCTGCTTATGAAAAAAGTGAAAACGAAACGCAGTGGATTGTGAATGATAAGCTGCCCGTATTTCGCCGTGAGTGGACTCCTGATGCCAACGCCGGGAACAGAAACACATATCGTCTAGCCAGCATCCCGAAAGGTTCACAGATTGAATGGGATGCGACAGAAACAGGCTGTAGCGCAACGGGGCCCAAGGGGCGCCGCTATGGCCTGGTGACGTTTAGAGGTTTGCCAGCCGATGCGAAGGCCAAAGGGACGCAGACCCGTCTGGTGGAAGGGCAACAATACTGGATCCTGACGGACAGAGATAATCTTGTGCCGTCATCAGGTGCTGCTGTGCGCCCATCGTGGTGGGCGCATCTGCTGCCGCCTTATGCGGAGCCGATGCAGTTTGACAAGGTGATATGCCCCACACCGTATCCGATCAGGGCCGGCGACAGCATCGGTCATCTGGGGTATTTTCAGGTGCCGAAAGAGGGGGGATATGATGCCCGCTATCAGGTACATATTGAATGCCTGAGCATGGATGACAACCTCGAAACCTTCCTGAAAAATCCCGAGAAGGTGGGTGAAAGTGCGCCGCTGTATCTGAAATGCCCGTCGGGCTTACCGCTGTTCTCAAAAGACCTGAAGACAAAAATTATGGTCAGCAGCGGGAGAACCTCGCAGGGCGAAGCACTCCTTAAACTGAGTCAGGTGAAAACAGAAAAAGATGCACAGGAGCAGGAATACTGGTTTTTGCCCTATGCCAACGGCTATGTACCGAAAAGTAACGCCGCAGTGGAAAGGCTGTCGCAGTACGACCTCGGCAGATTGGGGTTCACCACGACAGTGGATGAAGCACCGAGCTTCGACCACCTGGACGGTAAAACACCGCCTAAAGGGCTGGTGCGCAGAATTCTTGACTGGCTGCATAACGCCGCCAGTAATGATATCCGGGTGACTCACCGTGCCGTGCCGCATAACTACCAGCGGTTGCTATACCGGATCGACGGCAGTATCAGCCCTTATTCGCCCCAGGAATACCTGAGCGCGATACATAACCCATCTTATCGCGATGTGAAGAACAAGATGATTGTGAAGCATCCGAGTGAGTGGTATCACAAAAAGGATACGTCGATTTGGCAGTCGTTTTTGAACAAACTGACGAATGATGCACCGGAATGGAAAGCGTACAGTGAAGCCTATATAGAGAAGATGGTGTGGATGCAGGATGCAACTAAACTAAAACTTGGGCCATCTTTGTGGCATATGCATCCGGTGATGTTTTTGGGGGCGATAGAAGCAAAAAAACAGGTCAACATTACAGTTGATATGCTATATGAATTATTTGAAGGATTAAGAGCCCCGAATAAAAAAGATTTTTTACAACAATTTGCTGGCGAAATAAATGATAATGCAGAAAAATACAAGCTAGATACGCTCCGGCGTGTTAATCATTTTTTTGCTCAAGTGAGAGAGGAAATGGGGGGAGGAGCTAGCCCTGTAGAAGGATTAAATTATAGCGAAGAAGGTTTGAAAGCAAATTTTAAATATTTTAGAGTCCATCCGGATGAGGCAAGAAAGTATTCATATAAGAAGTCTGGAGGAAGGATAATAACTCGGGCCAATGAGGTTGCAATTGCCAATCGTGTCTATGCCAACCGGCTCGGAAATGGGAATGTTTCATCTGGCGATGGTAGTAAATATTGCGGACGAGGTGGAGTGCATCTGACAGGTAAAGAGAATTACAGAGGTTTTTCTGATTATTATAAAACTCAGTGGGGTGATGGTGCTGACTTCATTAATAATCCATCCCTCCTTGAAAGTCCTGTTTATTGTGTTCGTTCGGCAGTATACTTTTGGCTTCGTGAAGAGTTGTATTCAATAGCAGATACTGGCGACACTGGTTCAGTTGTGGATAAGATAACGTCTAAAATAAATTTGCATACAGATAGTTATGCTAAAAGACGTAAGCATTTTGAAAAAATAATGAATAAAAAAATATTTTTGGAGGCATTTCAATGAATAAGAAAGGCTTTAATAAGTGCATGTTGAGTAATCTTAAAGTCATTTTTATTTTTTTTGGGAGTTTTTTTTGTGGCAACAGTGAAGCTAGCGAAAGCTGGTATGTAGTAGATAATTATATTGGAACGATCGGAAAACACCCAGTACATTTATCTATTCAGTCATATGATTTTGGTGGTGGTGTTAATATTGAAGGTAGTTATTATTATGATCGTTATAATTCACCGATTGTTTTATTTGGTAAAGAAAGTGTAGGTAATATTACGTTGTGTGAGATATCAAGTAAAAAAGAATTTGAAAGGTATATAGTATCTGGAGATAAATATGACTCTACAAAATGTCCTTTTAGAATTATAAAGCGTAATCAAATTTTGAAGGGGGTGTGGAAAAATAATAACGTCAAATTAGATGTTGTACTTTCTAAAGTTTCCTCTATGAATAAATCAAATGTAAAAAGTGAAAGCGGAGAGCTAGATATACCGTTCTGGGGGGATACAGAGAAACATTATTTTATTGGGGTTTATAAGCAAAGTGGGAATAAGGTAATAATTAATAAAGTTAAAGTGATAAACAAAAATGATGGGCAGGTAATTCAAATCATTAATCCTCAGGATGAAGATTGTGATTTTGGTTTTTACATGACACCAGTATATCAAAACATAGAACGACTTAGTCGCTCCTCAATATTATTAAATTGCTATAGTAAAGATTCAAGTATTTCAGTTGAGTATGAGTTCAAGGGATATGAGTATTTAAAAATAAGTGAGTAGATCCTATTTTTAGAGCTATTTCGAATAATCCCCAGAAAATAGTGTCTGGATAAATTGGAGTATTTGATATTTTTTCCGCTTTACAGGGAAGAATATCTGAAATATCTGACGGGACTGCCGTTATTCTCGAAAGATCTGAATATGAATTCCATGGTCAGCAGCGGGCACGTCACACAGGGAGAAGCTCTTCTTAAACTGAGTCAGGTGAAAACAGAAACTGACGCACAGAAGCAGGAATACTGGTTTTTGCCGTATGCGAACGGCTACGTGCCGAAAAGTAACGCTGCAGTGGAAAGGCTGTCGCAGTACGACCTCGACAGGCTGGGGTTCACCACGACGGTGGATGAGGCACCGAGCTTCGACCACCTGGACGGTAAAACACCGCCGAAAGGGCTGGTGCGCAGAATTCTTGACTGGCTGCATAACGCCGCCAGTCATGATATCCGGGTGACTCACCGTGCCGTGCCGCATAACTACCAGCGGTTGCTATACCGGATTGACGGCAGCATCAGTCCCTATTCGCCCCGGGAATACCTGAGCGCGATACATAACCCGTCTTATCGCGATGTGAAGAACAAGATGATTGTGAAGCATCCGAGTGAGTGGTATCACAAAAAGGATACGTCGATTTGGCAATCGTTTTTGAACAAACTGACGAATGATGCACCGGAATGGAAAGCGTACAGTGAAGCCTATATAGAGAAGATGGTGTGGATGCAGGATGCAACTAAACTAAAACTTGGGCCATCTGTGTGGCATATGCATCCGGTGATGTTTTTGGGTGCAATTGCTAGCCACAGCTATCATAAAAAGCGAGACTATGATTTAGGTTCATTGTCTTCTAAATATGAAACCGGTGGGCGTGGTTCTCAGACAGTCTCTGGTGGTGAGGGTGATGCTGGAGGCGTTTCGTACGGCTCATACCAAATGACAAGTAAGACAACGAAGCGAATTCATGGGCAGCTTCAATCAGTAGTTGGTGGGACTGTTAAGATATTTATTTCAGACAGCTCATTCAAATGGAAAAATGAATTTAATGGTTTAGTGCCGGGATCTTCATCTTTCACCTCTAAGTGGAAAGAACTTGTAAAAAATAATGCAACAGAATTTAAAGGTATTGAGCATGAATTTATTAAGAAAACGCATTTTGATAAATTAGTTGAACATACTCTTTCAGAGACCGATGTTGATATACGCTATCATTCACATACCCTTAATGATGTTGTATGGTCTACAGCAGTACAACATGGCCCTAAAAACAAAATAATTATCAATGCCATAAGAAGTATCGGTGAGGAAGTGTCTGAGACAAAATCCTATGATCAAACTTTGATTCGTGCGATCTATGATGAGAGGGGAAAGAAAAACTCAGGTGGGAATTTAGTCTATTTTTCTAAAAACTCAGCATCGGTACAAGCAGGTGTTAGTGCTCGTTTTATTAGTGAGAAGAAAGAAGCATTGGAGAGATTGAGTAATGAAAAAGATTATTAATACGATTTTTATATTTTTCACAGTATATACGCATGCTGGTGTTGCTATTTATAGTAGCGATACAACAGTTTTAGGTTTGGAGATAAATGAGAAGTCAAACCTAACCACTTCTACTCTATTGGGAGGGGGGAATGATGCAGGGGGGGCATCAATAGCGGATTGCTCTGTTAAATATAAGCTTAAAGAACAAAACAAAAACTATGAAGGGAATTTGATTCCATTTTCCACAGATTTGATGGGATACGAAAGTGACAGTAAAAACATCGCATTATTTGAAGTTGATAAGAAGATTATAACCTTTACAACAAACGAGTCTATCGATGTCTGCCCGCTAGGAACGGATTTTACGGGGGATTACTCTCTTGTGAATAGCAAAAGTAGAGAATACAAAGCGGATTTCGATAGCTTAATAAAACTCAATCACACCAATGCACTTCATCTTTTTAAAACCGATGGGGCATTAGAGGCTTCAATTTCTCTTGAGCCATACATTAAGGAATCTATTTCTAATAATTTATATTATGAGGAAATATTCAATGATTATGGATTTCTGCTACAACAAGCTGGATTGAACAAAGATGCTATAAATATCCTGTCACTTGTAATCAAAAAATCACCCAAAAGAGCTGTTGCATATTTAAATATCGCAGATGCTTCTTGGGGTGAGGCCGATAAAAAGGCAGCAGCCCAATTCTACAAGCTATACATTTATTTGGTGAGTGAAAATAATCATACCTATAAAATACCACAGCGTGCAATTGATAGATCGTTGTGATTTTTGTAAATCAGATGAGTAATCTTTTTTATTGTGGCTGGTTATTTCTATTTGGTAACAGCATGGGAAAATTTTATTCATTATTACTAATGATGCTTTTTTATACATTGGCAGACTTTGGCGGAGGTTGGGTGAGTGAAGGAAAATCGAGCACTTATACTGTTCATTTAACAGAAGTTGGAAATCATATTTTTGGGAAATATTGCTTCATCACGAACAATGGGAACAGAATAGATTGTGCTAAGCAAGATGATGATGACAATATCGCTGGTGACATTTTTGATAGGCATGCGCAGATTTCGTTTGACAGCACTTTTGGTGGTGCTGGCAAGGCTGTTTTGACACCTAAAGAAGATAATTTAATTTATCACTTTACTGATAAATCTCCGTTCGTATATGCCAATATGTCTGTACCTGATGAAATTGTAATGAAGAGGTTTTCTAAATAATTCTATAGGGATATTTAGTTGTAGTACAATTAAATAGTGTCCCATTTGCACCCACAGGGGCGTGCCGCATAACTACCAGCGGTTGCTATACCGGATTGACGGCAGCATCAGTCCCTATTCGCCCCGGGAATACCTGAGCGCGATTCATAATCCATCTTATCGCGATGTGAAGAACAAGATGATTGTGAAGCATCCGAGTGAGTGGTATCACAAAAAGGATACGTCGATTTGGCAGTCGTTTTTGAACAAACTGACGAATGATGCGCCGGAATGGAAAACGTACAGTGAAGCCTATATAGAGAAGATGGTGTGGATGCAGGATGCAACTAAGCTAAAACTGGGGCCGATGTTGTGGCATATGCATCCGGTGATGTTTTTGGGTGCGATTGGAGATAAATTTGGTGATACGATTGATTTCCAAACGAGCTTAGGTGTTTATCGAATATCTAAAAAAGCAGCAAATTTAATCTTAAAGGCTGAAGGTTATCAAAAGACTCCATACGTACCTCAAGGCAGTGATGCCAGCGGCGTAACTATTGGTTATGGATATGACTTGGGACAGCAAACAGCGTCTAAAATGCGTGCTATGCTCTCTGGTTACTTCTCTGAAGGGCAATTGGACCGATTACAACAGGCTATTGGGCTTCAGGGGGATAGAGCTTCCGCTGTTATCCCTTCACTGAGTGATATAACAATTAGTAGAGAAGATGCTGTAGCTTTAGCTATGAAAATGAAAGAAAAATATGCGCAAATTGTTGTAGATACATACCCTGAGGTTTTAAATACTCATCCTCATTGCCAGGGGGCTATGCTTTCTTTAGTTATTAATAGGGGGACTTCTTTTACCAGACCGAGCGTAGCATCGCGTGTTGAAATGAAAAAAATACATGATGATTTCATATCCGGTAATCTTAGTAACATACCAAGTCAGTTCCGATCAATGAAGAGACTTTGGATTGGCAAAGGTTTGGATGGCCTGATAACTCGTAGAGAAGATGAAGCAAAATTGTTTGAAGAAGGAATGGCTCAATGAATAAATTAATACTGTTCATGTTGTTTAGTTCATCTGTAATTGCGTTTGAAAATTGTACGACGGGGAATACTAATGAGTTAGCGAAATGCTCATATGATAATTATAAATCCGAAGATAATCTTCTCAATTATTTATATGAAAATATAGTCACAACATTTCCTGAAATAAAGAATGAGGTTAAAAAAACACAACGGTTATGGATTAAACTACGGGATGATATTTGTGCGTACACACCTAATGATGGTGAGGAATACAAGATAAATAAAAATGCCTGTTTGTATCAGCAAACATTTGAACGAAATCGAGAGTTGAAAGCAATAATTGAGAAACAAGCAGAATTAAGGAATTCCTCTAAGATAACCCCACAACTCAAGTGGAATGAGTATATAAAACTTCATTGCGATTTTATGAGTAAGCAATATTCAGATTCTGGCTGCAAGGACAGAAACCAGTTTCTTCACTCAGAATAATGATGCTATACGTTCATTGTTTCAAGGTAACATCAAAAAATTCGAATTTTCTATTGAAAATATGATAGGGGACATGGTGAAAAATACTCAGTCAATATGAATTTTTACAACGCGCAGAGAAAATCCATTTCCGATAGATGTGCATTGTATAACGGTATGGATGGTCAGCGTTCAGAGCTTCTTGAAAATCAGTGTGAACTCGACGGTGTTACACAATTAAATGATTTCCTTAATAAGTATAAAAAAGCTGTTGATAATTATTGATGATTTTCAGCCTATATAGATGACTTTAAACCATCTATATGCTGGAAAGTGGTGGCATACCGGATTTGCCGCGACTATCTGAACGTGCCGTGGGAGACGGGGCCGCTGAACGTCTCCGGCTCCTTTGTTGTGCACAGAAAACCTCCAGCTAGGCTGGAGGTTCCGTAAAGCTTTCAGCTTTGAGCCAGTTATAAAAACCCCTTTTGATTTGTTAAAACAGTT
>NZ_JBNNGK010000034.1:0-12457 GCF_050268245.1 Serratia sp. NPDC078593
CGTCGCCACAGTGCCTGTGGCGGACTCAGTCCGGAACAATTTGAAAACCAGAATCTCGCTTAGGGCCGTGTCCACATTACGCGGGTAGGATCAGAGTACATTAAAAAAGTACTAATGGCCGTGAATATCCATATCGCTGCCAGCACTCTTACAGGTGCAGGATATGCTTTAGCAGTCGCTACCAGCGTCCGTATTGGATTGAATCTGAGTATGCAACTCAGTGCACTTACGGGACGTGCAGCGGGTACGGCTGCTGGGTTTATGGCTACGTATGGCCTGGTTCAAAAAGCGGCGGACAGTGCCTATCGTCTAAATGTCCAATATCCAGCCTATTACTCTGCACTTTACATGCAACAACTGGAAATGATGTATTTCCTTATTGAACCGGTGTTCGAACGTGCGGGCGCACTTGAAGCTCAATGGTCGTCTGATTCCGGTATAGCTAACATCATCACCCGGATGATCCGATAACTATGATTCAATTACTAAAGAAGTTTCTACTGTGGCAACTCAGGTTTTTATCATCGCTGTACGGGCCAGTGATTCTCACGATTATTTTTGCACTACTTCAGGGCTATTTTTTTCCTGATAGTCCAGTTTGGCCTATAGGCGTATTCGCCATAGTTATGATTGTTATTTTTACGCGTTACTGTAAATGGTGAAACGTTGGAAACCTAATATTTAATACTCACTGATAAGGAAATTACATGTCTACTCCCGCACATTTATGGCTTGAAGATGAAAATGGCTCTCCGATTATCGGTAGCTGTATAATGCCACTGCGTTTAGGCTCCATTGAGTTGAAATCATTCTCTCACGGCGTCACTATCCCCGTTGATTCTAACTGGGGAAAACTTACAGGCACACGTGTTCACCGCCCTATCACGATAGTGAAAGAATTTGATCAGACAACGCCACTCCTGTACCGCGCAGTTTGTGAAGGTCGAACCATGAAGAGGGCGACAATCAAGATGTATCGTATTCTGGAATCAGGCATCGAGGCCGAGTATTTCAATATCATTCTGGAAAACGTCAAGTTCACAACGGTTGCGCCATATCTGGCCCCTAACGGTATGAGTAGTACTCACCTTGAAACGCTCGAATTACGTTATGAGGCGATCACCTGGAAGTATACTGATGGAAATATCATCTATCGTGATTCGTGGAATGACCGTTGTTGTGCTTGATTAGAAGGACATCAGAGGAGGCAAATGTTTCCTCTGGTACTAACGAGAATTGTAGACTCATCACCAGGGTGATTCGATAACCATGATTAATCTTATTAAAAGGTTTTTCAGGCGGATATTCAGGTCATTGATTTCGATGTACGGACCTGCTTTATTGACACTTTTATTTGCAGTTGTCCTTTTTCAAATGTTCCCGGACAGCCCAATTTGGCTTATCCCCTTATTCTTTGTGTTTGTGATGATTATTTTATCGATATATGAAATTGTAAAGTTCAAACATTAGCATTATCTTGAATTTATTCATAAGGAAATATTATGTCTACACCCGCACACTTATGGCTTGAAGATAAAAATGGCTCTCCTATTATCGGTAGCTGCATAATGCCACTGCGTTTAGGCTCCATTGAGCTGAAATCATTGCCCCACGGTGTAGTGATTCCGGTGGATCCGTGCTGGGAAAACTTACAGGTAGGCGCGTTCCCTGCATGAAAGACCTTATGGCGTATGGAATGATTGAGGTTGTCAGCAATGGCTATAACACTTGCCCGTAGATTCGCAAAACTTGCCTTGTTTATTTTTTTAGTGTGGGGGCTTGCACATATTATTGATCCAGCTAGATTTATCAGCTTAGAAACGACACAGGATTTTGCTCGTTGGAAAGACGGCTCGGTGAATCAGGAGAATTTTGATGATCTGTGCGTGCTATTGTGGGTGATTGGGACATTCTTTTTCGCTTGGTTGACCTATACCGTCATCATGTTCTTAATTCGGAAAATGCGTTGCATCTAACGGTGTAAGCACATTATCACGCTATAGTTCGTTCGTTCCATGCATCGGAACAGTCAGCATAGAGCTAAGTTATTTTCTTGTACTGTAAGTTGACGTTTTCAACATGGCTCAGTGGGCGAGAGTTGGTGTACTGCGCAGGGCGATCAACATGAGCAGCGTCAGTTTTTTCATCGTTAAGCTTCCTTATCTTATTCAGTGAATGATTAACCCAACCATTAGGGCACTATGTGTGTGAGTTAATTAAAGCACAAGGATCTTAAGGGGGTCTTAAGCCGATTCATTGAAAGAATAAAAATTTGCCCCATCTGTATGAAGACACTGTGTGATAACAAGGAAGCGGCCGTGAAGGTATCCCCGATTTATTCTCCTGATGACTATGATCATCATGGCATATTGCGTTTGCCGCTGTGGTTTTGGGGCGTGTTGATATTGCAGGCCCGCACTTGGCTGCTGTTTATCATAGCGGGTGCATCGCGCCAACAGGGCGAAAGCCTGTTGCAACTGTTTTACCCCGATCCGCAACGTTTTTGGTACGGTATTTTGCTTGGTTTACCTGCGGCCCTGGCGTTTTTGTTGAGCGGGCGGCGTGCGACGTGGGCGCGCTTGTGGCGGGCGTGGCGCTGGGTGTTGATGGCGTCATTGTTGGCTGCATTCGGTGGAACGTTACACGGCGTGTGGCAGCCAGACGGTAATGCCGTCGGGCTGGATATCATTTTGGCGTTGTTGGATGCGTTAGCGCTGAGCTATCTGTGGCTAAATGCACGGCTCAAGGCCTGCTTCGTGGTGGGTAATGGCCCAATATGATTCCGTAGGTTTGCGGCACTTTTCGCAATTTCTGTACTCCAAGCTCGCAACCGATAGCGGAGTGCGAACAGTTGTGAGAGTCTGAGTCGCAGAATCACGCTGATAAATTGAACTAGCCTATGTCATTGAAGTTAAGGAGTTATAAGATGAATATTCGCCCATTGTTATTGGGGCTGCCGCTGATACTGACCGGCTGTTCGACGATGTCTCATGTTTCATGGTCAAGCCTGTCGCCCTTCAACTGGTTCGGCGACAGCTTGGCGGTGAGCGGTAACGGCGTTGGGGGGATCAACGCGGGAACACCGATGTCGGAAAGCGCAGTGAACGACGGCCTGAATGGCGATTACCGTTTGCGCAGCGGCATGGGCACCAATAATGGCGATATCATTGCCTTTTATCAGGCAATGGATGGCGACGACATCAAGTTGGTCATCCGGGGTGAACCGAAAGGGCGTGTGCAGCGGGTAGAGGTAATGGATCAGAATGTTGCCACTGAATGGGGGAGCAAACTCGGTACGCCGTTTGGTGATTTGTATAGCAAAGCCTTTGGGTCATGTCAGCGTGCGAGCGGTGATGATGCCGGTAACGTCGAATGCGTTGCCAGCCAAAGTAAAAATGTCACTTATATCTTCACGGGTAAATGGGCTGGCCCACAAGAAATTATGCCGCCAGACGATACGTTGAAAAGTTGGACGGTTAGCAAAATTATCTGGCATGCCCAACCGCAATAATCCTCTTATCTGGTCTGCCATAACGGCGGAATGCCGATTTTCTTTGCGTTTGGGCAAGGTGATTCCGTTCGCGTAAGGTATGATATTTGCGTTTATAACTCCCAGATTATTGGCATGCCCGCCGAGTGTTCGCTCGATGAAGCAAGCGCGTTTATAAGCCCGAGGTTGAGGCGCGTTTATTGCCGATAACTACGCAGTTTCAAGTCATAAGGGGATCATGGACGCGTGCGCGAACCACCGTCAATCTCCAACAGAACGAGGATAACTACATGACACAGGTTCAGAGCGGCATCCTGCTGGAACACTGCCGTTTTGCCATTTTTATGGAAGCTGAGGTTCAGGGCGAATTTACCGATCTGCGTCACGGCTGTAAACAATTCTGTCAGACCTTAAGTGAGCTGCAACAGCAATTCCCCGATGCGCATTTGGGCGCAACGATCGCATTTGGCTATGACGTTTGGCACGATCTTTCCAATGGGCAAGGCGCCGCAGAGTTGAAACCGTTTACGCCATTAGGCAAAGGGTTGGCGCCGGCCACACAGCGCGACATGCTGATCCATATCCAATCCCTGCGTCATGATGTTAACTTTACGCTGGCTCAGGCGGCGTTGGCGGCCTTCGGCAGTGTTATCAAGATTGAAGAAGAAACCCATGGGTTCCGTTGGGTGGAAGAGCGTGATCTCAGTGGCTTTATTGATGGTACTGAGAACCCACAAGGTGAGCAGCGTTCGGCGGTGGCGGTGATCGGCCAAGGCGAGCAGGACGAAGGCGGCAGTTATGTGATGGTACAGCGTTATGAGCATAACTTGCGTCAGTGGTCGCGCTTTACCACCGAACAGCAAGAGCAGATCATCGGGCGTACAAAACATGATAGCGAAGAGTTGCCGCCGGAAGCACGGCCGGATACGTCGCACGTTAGCCGGGTTGATCTGAAAGAAGACGGCAACGGCTTGAAAATCTTACGCCAAAGCCTGCCTTACGGCACGGCCAGCGGTAAGCATGGCCTGTATTTTATTGCCTATTGCGCGCGTTTACACAACATTGAAAAACAACTGCTTAGCATGTTCGGTGAACTGGATGGCAAGCATGATGCCATGTTGCGGTTTACTCGCCCGGTAACCGGCAGCTATTACTTTGCACCTTCTCTCACCCGCTTGATGTCACTGTAATCTGTCTCTGCGGGGCTGCATTCGTTGGCCCCGCTGTTTGGCTTCCCCTCTAAGACACCGCCCTGTTCCTGCCTTATAGCATTTGATGCTTGAAAATCACTAAACGGTATATAAAAGCGTTACAGATCTGCACCAAGTTATAAATACACTAGGCTGTGTCCCGCTGTTGCGCGTGTGCCTCACGATGGGTGAATGCACGGCGCAACGAGGCGTGACCGTAAGTGTTCGGCGATGCCAACGAGTGGCGAGCCGGCCTTTTATCTTCAGGGCAATAGTCCGGCAGATTGACACAGTTAGCTAAGGTGCAGAATGAAACAAACACGGGTTAAAAATCTCATGCTGAAAGGGTGGCTGGCGGCAGCGTTGCTGGCTAGCGGTACCGTTTCGGCCACCGAATTGCTCAATAGCTCTTACGACGTATCCCGTGAATTGTTTACCGCGCTGAATCCTGGGTTCGAACAGCAGTGGAATCAACAGCATCCAAACGACAAACTAACCATTAAGCAGTCACACGCAGGCTCTTCCAAACAGGCGTTGGCGATTCTGCAAGGGTTACGTGCCGATGTCGTTACCTACAACCAAGTATCTGACGTGCAGATTTTGCACGATCGTGGTCGACTGATCCCGGCTGATTGGCAAGCACGCTTGCCGAATAACAGTTCGCCATTCTATTCCACCATGGCGTTTTTGGTACGCAAGGGCAACCCAAAAGGTATTCACGACTGGAGTGACCTGGTTCGTGACGATGTGAAACTGGTGTTCCCAAATCCAAAAACATCCGGTAATGGCCGTTATACCTATTTAGCTGCCTGGGGTGCCGCCAACCTGGCTGACGGCAATGATCCGGCGAAAACCCGTGCGTTCATGACCCGGTTCCTGAAAAACGTTGAGGTGTTCGATACCGGCGGCCGTGGTGCGACGACCACTTTCGTCGAGCGTGGGTTGGGTGATGTGCTGATCAGTTTTGAATCAGAGGTCAACAATATCCGTAAACAGTATGGCGAAGACAAGTATCAAGTGATTGTGCCGCCGGTAGATATTCTGGCGGAGTTTCCGGTGGCATGGGTCGATAAAAACGTCGAGCGTAACGGCAGCGCGCAGGCGGCCAAAGAGTATCTGAATTATCTCTATAGTCCTGCGGCGCAGAACACTATTACCAGTTTTTATTATCGCGTCTATGACCAGCAAGCGATGGATGCCGCCAAAGATAAGTTCCCTGACACCAAGCTGTTCCGGGTGGAAGAGCAGTTTGGCGATTGGCCGCAGGTAATGAAAACGCACTTTGCCAGCGGCGGCGAATTAGAGCAGTTATTAGCAGCAGGGCATAAGTAATGTTGTCGTTGTCGAGCAAACGGGTACTACCAGGGTTTGGCCTGAGTCTGGGGAGCAGCCTGTTTTATACCTGCCTGATTTTGCTGTTGCCGATGAGCGCGCTGGTGATGCAACTGGCACAAATGAGTCTGGCGCAGTATTGGGCGGTGATTTCAAATCCGCAGGTGGTGGCGGCATATAAAGTTACGCTATTAGCGGCCGCGGTCGCCAGCCTGTTTAATGCGTTATTCGGCATGCTGATGGCGTGGATCCTGACCCGCTATCGCTTTCCTGGCCGCACGTTGTTAGATGGCCTGATCGATCTGCCTTTCGCTTTGCCGACAGCGGTTGCGGGCCTGACGCTGGCGGGCTTGTTTTCTACCACCGGTTGGTATGGTCAATGGTTAGCGCACTTCGACATCAAGGTGACGTTTACCTGGTTGGGGATCGCCGTAGCAATGGCGTTCACCAGCCTGCCGTTTGTGGTGCGAACAGTGCAACCGGTGCTCGAAGAGTTAGGGCCAGAATACGAAGAGGCCGCCGAAACGCTGGGGGCAAGCCGTTGGCAAAGTTTCCGCCGCGTGGTGTTACCTGAGGTCGCGCCAGCGCTGCTGGCCGGTACGGCGATCTCCTTTACCCGCAGTCTGGGGGAGTTTGGTGCGGTGATCTTTATCGCAGGCAATATTGCGTGGCAAACCGAAGTCACCTCCTTAATGATTTTTGTGCGTCTGCAGGAGTTTGATTACCCGGCAGCGAGTGCCATTGCTTCGGTCATTTTAGCGGCGTCATTACTGCTGTTGTTTAGCATTAACACACTACAAAGCCGGTTTGGCAAGCGCATCGGGGGGCACTAATGGCTGATATTTCTGCCTTCAATGGCGTAGAGCGCCCGCGCGTAAACTGGGGCAAATGGGTACTGATCACTATCGGCGTGCTGTTTTCGCTGTTGATCTTGGTGATCCCAATGGTTTCGATCTTTGCCAACGCCCTCTCACAAGGCGTTGGTGAAATGTGGCGCAATCTGCTTGAACCCGACATGCTGCACGCCATTTGGCTAACGGTGCTGATCGCGCTGATTACCGTGCCGGTGAACCTGATTTTCGGCACCTTGTTGGCTTGGCTGGTGACGCGTTTTACCTTTCGCGGTCGTCAACTGTTGCTGACGCTGATTGATATTCCGTTTGCCGTATCTCCGGTGGTCGCGGGGCTGATATACCTCCTGTTCTACGGGAGTAATGGCCTGCTGGGGAGCTGGCTGGATGAGCACGACATCCAACTGATGTTCTCCTGGCCGGGGATGGTGCTGGTGACGGTGTTTGTCACCTGTCCGTTTGTGGTCCGTGAGCTGGTGCCGCTCATGCTGAGCCAAGGCAGCCAAGAAGATGAGGCGGCGATCTTATTGGGCGCTTCAGGTTGGCAGATGTTCCGGCGCGTGACGCTGCCAAACATTCGCTGGGCGCTGTTGTATGGCGTGGTGCTGACCAATGCCCGTGCCATCGGTGAGTTTGGTGCGGTGTCGGTGGTGTCCGGTTCGATTCGCGGTGAAACCTACAGTTTGCCGCTACAGGTAGAGTTACTGCAGCAGGATTATAACACCGTCGGCTCTTTCACCGCCGCCGCGCTGTTAACCGTGATGGCAATTGTCACATTATTCTTAAAAAGCGCTCTGCAATGGCGTCTGGAACGCCAGAACGCACGTCTTGAGCGGGAGGGAAATCATGAGCATTGAGATTAACCACATCAACAAATATTTCGGTCGTACTAAAGTATTGAACGACATCTCGCTCGATATCCCTTCTGGTGAGATGGTCGCGTTGCTGGGGCCGTCTGGGTCGGGGAAAACCACGCTGTTGCGGATTATTGCCGGGCTAGAGGCGCAGAGCGGCGGTAAGTTGGGCTTCCACGGTACCGACGTCAGCCGCGTTCACGCCCGTGACCGTCGCGTGGGCTTTGTGTTCCAGCATTATGCGCTGTTCCGCCACATGACGGTATTTGACAACATTGCCTTTGGCCTGACGGTATTGCCACGCCGTGAGCGGCCTAATGCGGCAGCCATCAAGCAGAAGGTTGAACAATTGTTGGATATGGTGCAGTTGGCGCATCTGGCTAACCGCTATCCGTCACAACTGTCCGGTGGCCAGAAGCAGCGTGTGGCGTTGGCGCGTGCGCTGGCGGTGGAACCGCAAATTCTGTTGCTGGACGAACCTTTTGGTGCGCTTGATGCGCAGGTGCGTAAAGAATTACGTCGTTGGTTACGCCAATTACATGAAGAGTTGAAATTTACCAGCGTGTTCGTGACGCACGATCAGGAAGAGGCGATGGAAGTCGCCGATCGCATCGTTGTGATGAGCCAAGGTAATATCGAACAAGTGGGTTCGCCTATCGAGATTATGCATGAACCTGCCAGCCGTTTCGTGCTGGAGTTTATGGGCGAAGTTAACCGTTTGAACGGCGAAATTCGTGGTTCACAACTGTTTGTTGGTGCACATCAATGGCCGTTGGCATTTCAACCGATGCATCAGGGCAGCGTCGAGCTGTTCCTGCGTCCGTGGGAAATGGAAGTCAGTACGGAAAGCAGCGCCCGTTGCCCGCTGCCGGTTCAGGTGTTGGAAGTTACTCCACGCGGTCACTTCTGGCAGTTAACCGTTCAACCGATTGGCTGGCATCAAGATCCCATCAGTGTGGTACTGTCGGAAGGTCATCAACCCCCGGTGCGCGGCGGTCGCTACTATGTCGGCAGCCTCAATGCGCGTCTGTATGCTGGCGACCAACTGTTACAGCCTGTTGCATTAGCTAAAAGCGCCTGATAGTTTTTAGCGGCCAATAAATATTATTTCAAGGCAACCTTTGGGTTGCCTTGAGGTTGATGACAACATCGCCTGATGGCTCGAGACATTTGAGCCTAGCATAGCGAGGGACGCTCCACTGGCTTACGCCACGACGCTCCCATCGCTGTGCTCTTCCTAATAACTGGCATTGTCAACGGTCTGAGGCAACCTTTGGGTTGCCTTTTTATATTATGCACACCAATACACGGGCAAAAATTGTGACAACGCTGGAACACTACATCGGCAATACCCCACTGGTGAAATTACAACGCTTGGCGGCAGGGCTTGGCAGCGAAGTGTGGCTTAAGCTGGAAGGCAATAATCCGGCGGGTTCGGTCAAGGATCGTGCGGCACTGGCGATGATTAAGCAGGCTGAACTGCGCGGTGAGATTGCGCCTGGCGATACGCTCATCGAAGCGACCAGCGGCAATACGGGGATTGCACTGGCCATGATCGCGGCGGTGAAAGGTTATCGTCTGAAACTGCTGATGCCGGAAAACATGAGTATGGAACGGCAGGCTGCGATGCGTGCGTATGGTGCAGAGTTGATTCTGGTCAGCCGCGAGCTGGGTATGGAGGGGGCACGCGATCTGGCGCTGGAAATGCAACAGCAGGGACAGGGCAAAGTACTGGATCAATTTAATAACCCGGATAATCCTTACGCTCACTTTACCACCACCGGGCCGGAAATCTGGCGGCAGACAGAGCAGCGTATCACACACTTTGTTTCCAGCATGGGCACCACGGGCACGATTAGCGGTGTGGGGAGTTATTTGAAAAGCCAGAACGCCCAGATACAGATTATTGGCTTGCAGCCGGAAGAGGGGAGCCATATTCCCGGCATCCGTCGTTGGTCCCCGGGCTATCAGCCGGGGATTTATCGCCCAGACATGATCGATCAAGTGATGGATATGAGCCAACGTGAAGCAGAAACCACCCTGCGCCAATTAGCACAGGTCGAAGGCATCTTTTGTGGTGTCAGTTCTGGCGGGGCTGTCGCGGGGGCGTTGCGCATCGCGGCGGCTAATCCGGGAGCAGTGATCGTGGCAATTATCTGCGATCGCGGCGATCGTTACCTTTCAACCGGCGTTTTCAACTAACACGGTAATTTGTAGCCTGACGAATGATTTGACGTTTGCGCAGCGGCGGTATTTTACAGTGCCGGAGAGCCGCTGCTATCGAAGCAGCGTGATCGTTGTCATGCACATTCTGGTCGCGTCGTTTTTTGCCGTCACCTTTCCAAAACACAGGCGACATCCGCCAAAGCGCAGTGCTAACCTTCATTAATCCGATAATCTTGGCACTGCGCTGCCTTTCTCGCGGGGCGCGGTGTCATCACGCTGTTTTTAATCCCATCGGCCTAAACTTGTAAGGATTGAGTAAAAGAGGCTGCGAGAGGCGCCCATAGGCGTGAGAATAGCGCAAATCAGTAAAGGAGTGACGAATGGAGATTTTATTGGTCGATGACGATCTGGAACTGGGCACGATGCTGAGTGAATACCTGCGTGCAGAAGGTTTTAACGCCAGCCTGGTTCTCACCGGTAAGGCTGGCGTAGAAGGGGCGCTGTCAGGCGACTATAGCGCGATGATCCTCGATATTATGCTGCCTGATATGAGTGGCATCGAGGTGTTGCGCGAGGTGCGTAAAAAGAGTCGCCTGCCGATCATTATGCTTACCGCCAAGGGTGACAATATTGACCGGGTGATTGGTTTGGAAATGGGCGCCGACGATTACGTGCCAAAACCGTGCTATCCGCGCGAACTGGTGGCACGGCTGCGTGCGGTACTGCGCCGTTTTGAAGAACAACCGGAGCCAGTTGATAAAAACGTGGCGCTGGTTCTCAGTGATATGAGGCTTGATCCGTCGACGCGCATCAGTGAATGGCGTGGGCAACGTATCGATCTGACCGCTTCAGAGTTTAACTTGTTGGAGTTGCTGTTGCGTGCGCCGGAGCGGGTGGTATCGAAAGATGAGCTGTCTGAGCAGGGCTTAGGGCGGTCACGTGAAGCTTACGATCGCAGTGTTGACGTGCACATTAGCAATATTCGTCAAAAACTGGCTGCCTTGCCGGGTAATACGCTCAGCATTGAGACGGTGCGCAGTATTGGCTATCGCATTAGGTCATGATGATGCGTGGACGATTATTTTGGAAAATTCTGCTCGGATATTGGTTGGTTTTCATCATCATGATGCAGGCGCTGTGGATTTCCTTTGCCGTGTATGGCAACCGTGAACCGCCTGAAAGCTCATTAGCACGGCGTTTAGTTAATCTGCAAATGACGTCGGCGGCCTCTGTTTTGCAAAGTGGCGGTATGCCAGCGCTGAACGCGATGATAGCGGACTGGCCGGTTGAGAATCGTCGTTTTTTGACGGTGACACCTGCGGAGGTAGCACCCAGCTCAATGCCAAACGGGCAGGCTTTGGGGGGAATGCCGAAACATATGATCCGCTGGGTACAAGGCGCTGATAGGCAAGGTTATTTGCTAAGCTACGACGTCGATGGTCTGCGTTCGCAATACCGCATGAACAGACGCTGGCATATTTTTCACATACCGACGCCAATGGTGTGGATGGGCGGATTGGGCGGGTTGCTGTTCAGCGCGTTGCTGGCATGGAATCTGACGCGGCCGATGCGCCAATTACGTGGAAGTTTTGAACGGGTAGCGCAGGGCGATCTCACCGTTCGCTTGTTCCCAACGATGCGACGGCGTCATGACGAACTTTCAGACGTGGCACATGATTTTGATGCGATGGTCGAACGGCTGGATGTCTTGGTCAGCGCCCGTGAACAGCTATTGCATGACGTTTCCCATGAGTTGCGATCGCCCTTGGCGCGCTTGCAATTGGCGATTGGTTTGGCGAGGCAGAATGCGAGCAACGTTGAGAGCGCGTTACAGCGCATTGAGCACGAAGCGGAGCGGTTGGACAAAATGATTGGTGAGCTGCTGGCGTTGTCGCGTGCTGAAAACAGCACATTGCCGGACGAAGAGTATTTTGACCTGCATGGGCTGGTTGTCGCGGTTGTTAACGATGCGCGCTATGAAGCCCAACTGCCTGAGGTGAATATCGTCCTGCAGGCCAATCCCCACGAAGAATACACCGTAAAAGGCAATGCTGAACTGATGCGTCGTGCGATAGATAATATCGTGCGTAATGCCCTACGCTTTTCCAGCCGTGGGCAGTGTGTCACGGTTACACTGACGCGTATCGACAATCAATGTCAAATCGTGGTCAGCGATCAAGGGCCTGGCGTAGAAGCCGCGAAACTTTCCAGCATTTTTGATCCGTTTGTGCGGATGAAATCAGCAAAATCCGGCAAGGGTTACGGGTTAGGGTTGGCGATTGCGCGTAAGGTAGTGCTGGCACACGGTGGGCAAATCGAAGTGCGTAATGGTGAATCAAGTGGCTTGGTGATCACCCTGCGTGTACCCCGCTGGCATTAACCATAGGGGAATATTGCTTTAGGGTTAAGCTTTACTACGCTTATTGGCTAGAAATAAATACTTATGGCGTTATCGTCGCTCAATTGCGTTCGATAGCGCTTTTTTGTGCGCAGAAAACCCCCAGCTAGGCTGGGGGTTCAGTAAAGCTTTCAGCTTTGAGCCAGTTATAAAAACCCCTTTTGATTTGTTAAAAC
>NZ_JBNNGK010000035.1:0-9055 GCF_050268245.1 Serratia sp. NPDC078593
TGCTTTAAGTTTCTTTTCGTCCATAATTTGCCTGTCTCCATTGTCAGGAAGAACATATCAAAAACAGGCAATTACACAATTTAAATTACAGTCTCTAATCTGGGCATCTTATTCATCTGAATCTTTTTTAAGATGCCCTTTTATCCCCACCATTAATTTATACTTTTGCCAAGTATTATAATGTATTATTTCAAAGCGTAGTGCTGACAGAACGCTCGATAACATTTTAATCTTTCTGCATTTTTATTCTCATTGTGCTGAGAACAGTAGAAAATATCAAATATGTTTGAGAATGCTTTTTTATCAGTTCGAAAGTCACCAGTCCAAGATATTTTTCCTATGCTTCGGTGAAGCAGGGTTGAATATAGTATGTCATTAAGTTCTTTAACAACATTATCACAAGCCGAGGCAATAGCTTGAATAGCATCATAACCAATCAGGATCGGTTTTTCTAAAAAACTCTGGTGCTCATGAAAACCTAATTCAATTGCATTGTTTACACCAAAAAAACCTGATCGATGTACAATGCAATGACGTAATTGGCAAATTTGCTCATATTTTTTTAACGCAGATCCTAGCGTTTGAGGTTGCTGAACATCTAAAACAAGACCCGTAAATTTCTTAATGGAATCCACAATATTGCTTACGGAAATAAATGACGCTCCTTCAAGTAAAGCCTCAGGCAATATATTTTTTTCGTGATGTAAAGCGGCTGCATAGCTTACTGTACATTTATAGCTTTTAGACTTTGAGATATCGTCAATTGTCAATATCTTACGTATAATTCTTCGACAATAGCTTTCTACAGATGAAACAAACCCTAACATAACTAGATTAGCTAATAGTGCCCATTCTTTTGTAGGTTGAGGAACACCTAATAATTTTATATGAGTAAGTTTCTGCTCATTAAAAATATCGATAGCAGAGCAAGTAGGTTCCTGATAAGCACTATCAAAAAAACCAATAGTATTAATATTAGTTGAAACCCGTTGTCCAGAAATATTAATGCTTATTTTCTTTGGGGCAGCCATGTTATCCCTTACACTAAAAATTCATTGACCCATGCTTGTATTTTTGAATTAATCAAACCAGCTCGTTTTTGGGCTACTCGTTTGACTTTCATGAACTCAGCTGCAGTATTCTTTGATGAAAGCACATCTTCAACTGTGACAAATGGTGTTTCACTAATAACTTGCTTTTGAAATTGGCTTAGGGGCAATTCTAGTAGTTTTTTTCGCATGCAAATTCGAAATGATGATTCATCAATAAGTTGACTACCACATTCATGACAAAATTTTTGAGTATCAGATAATCTACGAGTGCCACAATTTGAACAGTTAGGTAGCTTCAGAGCGACAGAGTCAATTACATCGGTCGTTAGTAAGCTTGATATTTTTTTTCTTAATGGATGTTTTTCAGACGCTGATCGAATCACAGATGAAAGCTGTGCAGCATTGAAACCTTTACTTAATGTGAATACTTTATTATTAAAAAGATAAGCATAATGTGGAATGAATCGACGGAGCTTACGATCCGGTCCGTGAGATATACTTGTTGTTTCATAAAGTAATCCTGCTTCAATTAAAAAACTAATGACTCTTTCCATTTTATCTGTTGTGAGATCATCAATCCCTATTGTAACAGTCTTTTTATATTGTTCACCGTCTTTTCTTAGGCTAGAATGGTTTAATAATTTTAATTCCTGCACTATTTTTGTGAACAGTAGCCAACCGGTTTCAATATAGTTTTCATATTGCGGAAGTTTATCAATGATTGAGCGATATTCATCATTAAGGTATTTGCAACGATCTTCAATAACAGAGTTAAATTTACTCTGTTTGCTTTTTCCTTTGTTATCCTGATATGCACGTATTAGGTTAATATATGCTCTAGGTATACCAAAAGATGCGAAAATAAGGAGGCTGTTAACATCTGGATCAATATCAATGTTCTGAGAGAATCTTTCCTGCAATAAACTATTCATAAATTCAGTATATTCAGGCTGCTCAACATCTTGCCAAATAAATACTGGTTCAGCATCTTGCCCCAAATGGAATCTGGGCCCATACTGAGTCGTTCCAGGATAAACTGATGCTTTTGGTGAAATTCGAGACGTTTTTATACTTCTAAAAACATCGAAGAACTCGACCATATATTCTTTTGTTAAAGTAAGAGCCGCATCATCCATGAATAAAACGGCTCTTTTTCTATTATTTTTAGCAATGCAATCTTCTATTATTTTTTGAGTTGTTTCAATGCTTAAATTTAATATTATGGGGTTGTGTTCGTCGCTATATTGTTGTTTTTCTATGTCAGTGACAAATTTTTCGATAGACGTACGCTGCAAACACTCTTGCTCGATAGTGATATTGTAATCAATGTAACATGATAGTACTATTTTTGCTAAAACCCAAGTGTGAAATATATCAATCGCGTTTGATGCTTCATGTAAGTATGTTTCTAATCTGAGATAATGATTAAATGACACATAAAAAGGAAGAGGCAAAGAATCATTTTTTTTACATGTCACAAAGGCATGACGCATGTAATGTGTTTTTCCTGCCCCCCTTGGGCCTATTAAAAGCTTAGCACCAACTTGAGTAAGTTTTTTTTGGATTGATTCAAAATGTTTATTTTGAGGCGACCAACTAATCAATAAATCATCTGGAATGTAATCAGCCCTTTCTTCGAACTCAAAACTATCAAGTAAATCAAGATCTATTTGTTGAACCATCATGAGTACCCTTTGATTTTTCCTGTCTGATAGCATATCATACAACAATAATCCATTCCAAGTTTATGAAGAAATTAAGTGGTTGAATTTAAACAATTTTACACGCAGCAGGAAGTAAGTCAGCTTTTGATTTCTCTCCTTGAACATGATTATCCAGTAAGTTGCCTTGAGCTTAGTGCTGGAGAAGGTGCATTACTTGATTCTGCTTTAGTTAAATTCCCGCATCTTAATATTACTGCATTTGATATTGATCCAAAAAATGCTGACTTTTTGTCTTCAAAATACCCAAGTGCAAATATATATTGTATTGACTCTACTAGTCAGGATCTTGCTGGTATCCTAAAAGAGGATACATTCGATATTGCATTATGCAATCCTCCGTTTCATTTCATTGATAATAACCCTCAATTTCAGTTAATACTTGAAGAGGTATTTGGACAGACCATCAAATCAAAAAGAATAAGAGCCGAAGTTGTATTCATGGCTATTAATCTTTTGTATCTAAAGGATGGCGGTGAGTTAATTATAGTATTGCCAGATCTGTTTTACTCATCTGATTATTATATTTGGCTTAGAACTCTACTCACAAAAAAATTCACAATAAAAAATATTATAGAATGTGAACATCGTTCATTTCTTAAAACTGAAGCTAAAACTCATGTCTTTCATATTATAAAAAGTAGTGAGCAGCAGGGGGAGATTTCTTTTTTTAAATATGGTGATGGCATTGCTTTTCATAAGGGAAATATTTGTTTAAATCCTTCTCGTGTAGAAAGAAAAAGAGTTAGTAATTTAAATAATTCAGACTACTCTATTTTTAGAGGACGGTTATCCGGTAAGGAATGCAAAGCCTCTGGATATTCTTATTTTCACACAAATAGTTTTAATTCTATAACATATAAATCAAGAGATGTTATTCCCGATGGGAATTTTGTAGCAAGGAATGGTGATGTATTAATTGCTAGGGTAGGTTCCAGAGTTATTGGAAAATATGAAGTTTTCAAAGGTGAAAAAGCTATAGTTAGTGATTGTATTTTTTGCATACAATTTACAAATAATGAATTTAAACTTTATTTTCTTGATTTTTGGGAGAAAAATAAAGATGGCTGGTTACAGGAAAATATGAAGGGTACTTGTGCGAAACATATTAGTTTAGCTAGTGTTCATAATTTATTGGAACAGCTTTTTGTTACTTTCATGTTGTAAGATTGGTTGTTGTAAGTGACATCCCCATTTCTGCGAGGGGGGAAATTTTAAGTATACCTCAAGCATACCAGCACAGATCATCACTAAGTTGGTTCATTAAGTAGATTTTACAACTTAAAACGGACTATGTATAATGAACTACTTAAAACAGACCAGTGGTGAATATCATGCGGGTATGGGCATATCTTCGAGCATCAACGAAACAGCAGGATGCTGACAGAGCATTAAACGAGTTAGAGGCATTCGCTCACTCACATGATCTTAAAGTATCAAAGTACTTCAAAGAGAATGAATCAGGTGCAAGCCTACAGCGACCTCAATTGTTCTTACTTCTGGAAATCGCTGAACGTGGCGATATCCTCCTTTGTGAACAAATCGACCGGATCAGTAGGCTTACTGGTGAGGACTGGAAAACTCTAAGGGCAATCATTGAATCAAAGGGGATCAGGGTCGTGTCATTGGATTTACCAACGAGTCACCAGCTTTTGAACGTCCAGGATGAATTCACCGCTCGTATGTTTGAAGCAATGAATTCTATGATGCTTGATATGCTGGCAGCTATCAGCCGAAAGGACTATGAAGATCGGCGTAGGCGGCAAAAGCAGGGTATACAAAAGGCAAGGAGTGAAAATAGGTACAAGGGGCGTCCGATAGATCAGGAACTCCATCGTAGAATTGCTGAACTTTTGTCCGATGGTAAAAGTTGGAATAAAGTACAAGATTTAATCGGCTGCTCAAGGGCTACTGTTGCGAAAGTATCGAAGAAAATGGCAATTACAGCACTGTAATAACTGAATATTTCTGGAAATATCTATTTAATAACAAACAGATATAGTAGCAGGGGGTAAAAAAAGGACATATGGCAAATAGCCGTCCATATATCCTTTCGATATCTATATGAAATACTAAAAGTACCGACTGGTTTCTGATGGATTTTTATAGATTATTTTCTTTATATAATTCATTTAAATTCAGTGTGATATTCTTTTTATTCAATTCTTTTTCTATACATGACCAGCGTTTACGCTCAGCCTCCTTATGGGTAGCAACAACTTTATCAGTATCAGATTTACTCATGCTACTGATATCTGATTTCAAATCAAAATTAAGATCATCATATCTCTGTTGTTCCGGTTTACAAACTCCAGAAATTGCTTTATCTAAGTACTTGCTATCTTTTTGTGCATCATATGTCTTATACGCGGCGAAAGTTGTAGTACTGAATAATAAAGTGAGCAATAATATTTTTTCATTTCGTGCGATCTTTTTTATTTTGAGCATGTTTGTGTCAGTGTCATATTGGCATTAAAATCGATCGTAATTACTTTTATAGTATTGTCATTCAATACATATACAAAGAAATTACTTGATGAATTCCCATATTTTCTTGAACCATCATCTGCGATGTTATTGAATGTAGCTGTTTCAGTACTACTCTCAATTTCACGAGAGGATAGTTTAGTTTTCAGTACGCTATCGGTGATAGTATATGTGATGCGAGTGGCAGCATCAGAATAGAAACCAGAATTATGCTTTGTACCTTGGCGAGTTTGGGTAATGGCATCAAATTTATTGCAGATATAAACGTTCTTATTTTTTTCGTTAGAACGGTTATGGGTAGTGTTTTTTACCTGAACAGTGTTCTCGGAAATTTTGCCCCCTTCACTAGAAGGAAAAAAGCTGGCTACGCCGATGCTCATTGTGAGCATGAATAGCAAACTACTTGATATCAATGCAGTCAAAAAAGTCCTAACATCACCTCGACCTTTGTTACGGCAACTATTCGCAATCTTCTTATAGAAAAGTACTGAAATAAAAATACAGATAACAATGACAACTAAACCAATCATTTTGATCCCTTTTAAGTCATATCATTTCTGAATGAATAAACGTAATTGAATATTCATCAACTAACTTTTATCACGTTACCTTTACCGTCAACGGTTACTTTTATGTTCTTTGAACAGTTCCGGCATTGACCAACACCAGTACCATTTTTAGATACTCCGGTCTGAACGGTTGTAGTACTGCCGCAATGTGGGCATGTAATCGTAAAATAGTTCGCCACTATATATCCTCTTTTATCGTCAAAATTTAATAACGTTCAGGCCAGATAACATGTACTGCCACATCTATATAAGCGGCAATAATTTGCTCTCCTTTAGGCCAATGTCTTTCGAGAGCGTTATACAATGTTCTCTCATGTAACCCATTTTCTCTTGAGAGTTGTGCAAGCGTGCCTCCTTTTTTCTTGATAGCAGCAAGTATATCGGCCCTATGCCAGTTCTCAGTACTGGCATTTTGCACCTTTTTCTGACATCCTGATTGTTTATGAATACTCATAATGACCACTCGTTACTTACATTGAGAACATGATTGATCGTTATAAGGTATAAGTCAAATCATAATAAGGAACATTCTTTCCTTTAATTGAACGGATAGCAGGGTGTAAATGGCTGACAAGAAAGAGAGCATTGTACAGTTCAGTGAAAGACTGAAATCGATTGTTCCCTCTGGTTCTGGACGGGAGTTCGCGAAGAGAGCTGGGATTGGGTACAGTACTGTACATAACTACCTCCAAGCTGTTTCAAGTCCAACCCTGGAAAATCTTGTGCTTCTTGCTAAAGCTGGGAACGTATCAGTAGAATGGCTGGCTACGGGTAAGGAATTTCGGGATGTAACTATTAAAGCAGCACATGAAAGTTACAACGAAAGAGTATGCAAAATTCCTTTTTATGAAAACAATGAGTTCCTTTTTATAGATGCTGAGGTTTTCTCGTTCTCCCTGACTAAAACTGAGTACCTAACTGCACTCCGTGTCGATACTGACGTAATGGAACCTACTTTTACGGTTGGTAGCGTGTTAGTCATAGATCAAAGCCAAAAGCATCTTAAAGAAAGTAAAGTGTTCGTGATGCGTAAGGGCAGCAGTTATTTGTACAAGAGAGTGCAGATAGTTTCTGATGGGTATAGCTTGAATAGTGATAATGAAAGATATACTGAAATAGTAGTTACAGAGAAATCTCTATCCGGCTTTGATATTCTGGGGGAGGTAGTGTTAGTACTGAATTATTTCTAATTTGTAAACTGTCAGGATCTGTTGTGCTGACAAAGTAGATGCCCGAAATTTTCAAAAACATCGGGCATTAGATACAATTTTTTTATTGCAACATATCTTTTGCTAGACTGTCATACAATATTTTCGTTAACTCCGACTCCAAATAGTCATCACTTAGTAGTTTAATGAAGTGTTTCTGTGAGCTTTTCGTTTTGACTATAAATTTATCACCAGTGTCATTAATTGAAATAATGGTGGACAGATATTTGTGTTTACTTACAAACTCAATAACAGTTGGGGCATCTATCTTACCTAATACTGGAGAGTGTTTAGCTATTTTAGCAAGCTTCCGAGCAAATGGGAGATCTTTTGAACTTTTATTTAAATGAGACATATCCTCAATCATTTCTGACTGAGTCAAAGACTCTATGGCTATGCTAGCTTGTGCAGTAATTACTTCATGAAACTTCATCGCAATTTCTAGTGTTTTTGTATTTTTAATATAGTAGCTGTTATCTAGAAGAATTAGATCATATCCGAAATCAATTTTAAATATATCGCTTGTTATTTCTTCTAGCACGCCATCCTTATTGAGAAGAAAGTTAAGCATATTGGAATTGCTTTTTAAAACAGTTAGATTTGTCTTGTTTTTATAAAGGGCGATTGAATTAGTATCGCTACTCAATATAACAGCCAAAGACTTTACATCACTAAAATCGTTATCAGGTGAATAATAGTTATTATAATTAGGAGGTAATTCTAGAGCCTGTTTTAGTATTTCAAATTCGTAAGGCTTTTGATCATAGTCAAATAGATATAAAGCGTTCTTTCGGTCATCAATATTTGTAAGAAGAGGCAATGTTAAGTCTTCATTAGTTACAATATCATCTCGTAACCTTGATGCAAAGTTAGCACCTATTTTTGTTAAGGCCTCTGGTTCAATTTTAGAAACTTCAATTTTCGTTTCCTCACCATCTCTAACAAAAAATACCAATTTCACACCTGATAAATTTTCAATTACTTCAGCTATTTTTCCTTTAAAAATATCAACTGTCATATTTTTTCCTTGCTATGAATACGTAGTCGTCAAGAAAGCTATAAAAGACATTATCACCAACTCTTAGGTTATCAGTGGTTATTGCAATGACATTTTTAGTTTCGCCACTTCCCGGATGAAATATATTTACCTTATATAATTTGTAGCCAAATAATGCTAGGGTAGGATTGGCATAATATTTGTTTGTTTTCACAAATATGATCCCAATAACAACTATTAGTAAAAGATATGCTAGGTTTTTCTGCATATCATCAAAACTAAAGCCCATAAACGGAACAATATAGGTTGCTAGGAAAGTAAGGTTTTCATAACTTTCACTTTCACAGTGTGTTATTTTTACGGATTCTAATCCGTTATATGAAGTGATGTTTCTGAATCGTTTGTAGAAAACCCAACCAATAAAAATAAAGAATATACATACTACAGGTACTAAGTTTGTTGATAACAGTTTCGTAAGTCCTATGAACTTACAGCTATTACCAAAGCAGTAAGGTACATTAGCACTTAAAATTATTATGAATATAAACAGTAAGGAAAGGGATAGAATATATAGCCCTATCTTGTCGATATTTCCCGTTAGTCTCATGTGAAACCCCCTGTTTACTTTTTGTAGTATATGGATTTATAAAGGCTTAACAACTTAAAGTGTATCACATTGTACTGGTTATTTGTACAGTAAGTTGGTACTTGCCACCATGAGAGCATTGGCTATTTACGATCTACACACGTGAATAAGGAATGTGTGATCGTGAGCAAACGAAACGCAACATATAGTTGTTATTGTTATAAATGCACACCATATGATGTGTGCTTTTTGTAAGGATAGCAATGATGGGAAAGAACCAACATGTAGTACCGCATAATGGAGAATGGGCTGTGCGTGGAGAAGGTAATGACAGAGTTACTTTGTAGTGGTCAACAAAAACTAGCCACGGTTTTAGAGTTTTTCCAGAACAATCTTTCTGATTCATTCGGCGTCAAACCACCATTATATTGATGG
>NZ_JBNNGK010000036.1:0-8118 GCF_050268245.1 Serratia sp. NPDC078593
ATTCCTGATTGGTGGTTTTAAATTTACCGATCGAGTAACTGCTCAGCGTGACGTTATGCAGCGGTTTACTGTCCTTTTCAGTATCAAGCTGAATCCTCTCCGAACCGTATTCCCCACCGAAGTCCCCCATCAGAAAATCACCGCCTTGGACAAACACCAGATTGCTTTTGACCTGGCGGATCAACGATTGCAGTTCCGCATTGTCCTGTGGCAGGGGCTGCATCACCGCGGTTTCTTGTGGTGGATTATCGCAGCCCACCAGCAGCAGCGGAGCCAGCAGCAAAACATATCCTTGTTTCATCATGCATCCTTATATCGCCAGAGGCATTACTTCACCGGCTGCGGACTGTTAACAGCACAACGAACTGTTTTATCACCAATAACTTCAGTATCGGGTTTACTACTAAACCTGACGATGCTCAATCCCTTAAAAGGGCCTGAAAAACCAGCACCGCGCAGTACCTTAACATAATTCCCTTTATAGTCCTTACCAACTGGTTTATCCGGCCCCTGCGGATCAATCGTCGGAGAGTGTTGGTAATAGTCCGGATCATACCAGTCCTTGACCCACTCATAGCCATTGCCCGCCATATCATAAATACCCAGCGGATTAGGCGGATAGCTGTCTACCGGCATAGCAGTATATATATCCGTACTGAGCCCCATTTTGCGGGCGAACTCTTCACGATCTAACGAGCCAGAGATATTAATGCCACGCTGGATACCGTCCATCTCTAGCACGCCGCTGTTGGTGGCCACAATAAAAAACTGCCCCCGGCTGCGGGCGGCATACTCCCACTGCGCTTCGGTCGGCAGCGCAAACGGCAGGCCGCTCACCTTGCCCAGCCAGGCGCAGTATTGCTCTGCCTCATGCCAATTCATATGTGCCGGGGTGTTGGGGAGTTTATTGAGAGCATCCATTAGCTTTTGTGTCAGCGAATTACTGGCCTTGCTTAACGTCTTGTTATTTATTTTCAGATAGCGCTGATATTCCTGATTGGTGGTTTTAAATTTACCGATCGAGTAGCTGCTCAGCGTGACGTTATGCAGCGGTTTACTATCCTCATTAGTGTCATATTGAATTTTTTCCGGGCCATAATCACCACCGAAGTCACCCATCAGAAAATCACCGCCTTTAACAAACACCAGATTGCTTTTAACCTGGCGGATCAACGCTTGCAGTTCCGCATTGTCCTGTGGCGGGGGCTGCATCAACGCGGTCTCTTGTGGGGGATTATCGCAGGCCACCAGTAGCAGCGGGGCCAGCAGCAAAACATATCCTTGTTTCATCATGCATCCTTATATCGCCAGAGGCATTACTTCACCGGCTGCGGACTGTTAACCACGCAACGAACCGTGGTGACAAAGGTAGCTCTAGTATCCTGACTACGCTTAAAACGGGCAATGGTCAGGCCTTTAAAGGGACCTGAGGTTTCCGCTCCACGCAACACTTTAGTGTATTTACCTTCATGATCTTTATATACGGGTTTTTCCGGCCCCTGAGGGTCAACAGCAGGAGAGTGTTGGTAATAGTCCGGATCGTACCAGTCCTTGACCCACTCATACCCATTGCCTGCCATATCATAAATACCCAGCGGATTAGGCGGATAGCTGTCCCCGGGTAATGTGGTCCAAATTCCGCTAGTTAGCCCCATTTTTCGGGCAAACTCTTCACGATCTAACGAGCCGGAGATATTAATGCCACGCTGGATACCGTCCATCTCCAGCACGCCGCTGTTAGTGGCCACAATAAAAAACTGCCCCCGGCTGCGGGCAGCATACTCCCACTGCGCCTCGGTCGGCAGCGCAAACGGCAGGCCGCTCACCTTGCCCAGCCAGGCGCAGTATTGCTCTGCCTCATGCCAGTTCATATGCGCCGGGGTATTGGGGAGTTTATTGTGAGCATCCATTAGCTTTTGTATCAGCGAATTACCGCCCTTGCTTAACGTCTTGTTATTTATTTTCAGATAGCGCTGATATTCCTGATTGGTGGTTTTAAATTTACCGATCGAGTAACTGCTCAGCGTGACGTTATGCAGCGGTTTACTGTCTTTATTGGCGTCATAACGGATCTTCTCCGGGCCATATTCTTTGCCAAAGTCGCCCATTAAAAAATCACCGCCCTGAACAAACACCAGATTGCTTTTGACCTGGTTAATCATTTTCTGTAGTTCAGCATTGAGTTGAGTACTCCGGTCAGACGCTGGTGATACTTTTGCCGATGAGGCGTTATCACAGGCGACCAGCAGCGGCAGCACAAACATGATTCGGTGTATCAAAATACATACCTCTATTTTACCGGCTGAGAGCTGTTAACAACACAGCGGACTGTAGTATCACTAATAGCTTTAGTATCCGGACTACGTCTAGCTCTCACAATTGTTATTCCCTTAAAGGGACCAGAAGTTCCTGCTCCCCGCAGTACCTTCTGATACTTTGCCTCAGTATCATAAACTCCCTCATAATTCTTATATACCGGTTTCTCCGGTCCTCTGGGGTCTTTAGTCGGGGAGTTCTTATAATAATCAGGATCGTACCAGTCATTAATCCAGTCGTAACCATTACCCGCCATATCGTAAATACCCAGCGGATTAGGCGGATAGCTGTCTACTGGCATTGTTGTATCTATGTCTGAACTGAGCCCCATTTTTTTTGCAAACTCTTTACGATCTAACGTACCTGAAATATTAACTCCGCGTCGAATCCCGTCCATCTCCAGCTCGCCGCTATTGGTTCCAACAATAAAAAACTGCCCCCGGCTGCGGGCGGCATACTCCCACTGGGCTTCGGTCGGCAAGGCAAACGGTAGGCCGCTCACTTTACCCAGCCAGGTACAGTATTTTTCCGCATCAAACCAATCCATATGTGCCGGCGTATCAGGCACTGTATTCAGCGCATCTGACAGCTTTTGACTCAGTGAATTATCCTCCTTCTTTAACTGTAGATTATTCAACTTCAGATAAAGCTGATATTCCTGATTGGTGGTTTTAAATTTACCGATCGAGTAACTGCTCAGTGTAACCTTATGCAGCGGCTTGCTGTCCTTTTTCGTATCAAGCTGAATCTTCTCCGGGCCATATTCTTTGCCAAAGTCGCCCATTAAAAAATCACCGCCCTGAACAAACACTAGATTGCTTTTGACCTGGCGGATCAACGCTTGCAATTCGGCATTGTCCTGTGGCGGTGGCTGCATCAACGCGGTCTCTTGTGAGGGATTATCGCAGGCCGCCAGCAGCAGCGGGGCCAGCAACAGTATTCCGTATTGTTTCATTGTTTATCCTTAGGCTATTTGCGTCATGGTTGCATCACAAGGGCCAAACTGGCAGCACTGGGGGAAGTGGGGATTAGGCATGCGGTTCAGCTGGTAATAAGGGGTGTTGTTCATCGCCAGCGCATAACCCCAGGAGAGTTCCTGCTCCGTTTTCAGGCGATGATAGACTTTCGATAGCTCCAGCACCGCAAGCTCAGCGGCCCTGCGCTGCATATCTTGATCACGATTAAACCCTTCCTGAAGAAATTCAAGCAACTGCCGCTCCTGCTGTTTTACCACCGATTCTTCATCTCCATTCTGCGCAAGATCGGAACCGTCCGAACTGCGATGGCACATCACTTTAAACCATTCGCGCCGGGTCTGAATGCTACACAGCACCTGAATAATCGCCTCTTTTCGCTCAAAGTAGATATCCAGCCCCATACTGCCACGGTTGTCCCAGTCGAGGTGATCCCACTTACCGTGGCGGGTGAGCAGATACAGTAATATTCCCTTGGCCTCCGGGGTATAGGTTAATAGTCGATCCGGTTCAGCAATAATATTTTTTGCTAACTGGTTACGTCTTTTAGAAGCTTCAATATTTTCTTTGCTTTCATTAATTAGCGTATTTACGAAGGTAACAAACTCAAGGCTAACATTCACAACTTCAAGCTCTAATTTATTATAAATCTGATATATGTTTTTTGTTAGATCTGCAATCTGCATCACACACATACGGGTAAAGGTTTTAAAAGCATCCTCAACCACTAATTCAAAAAATCGATAATCCAACAGAAATAACTGATAGGCCAGCCAACTGCCAAACTCCTGTAATGTTTTAACCCCAACCTCACAGAGAAATGCTCCTTTAGCCCCGACGCCACAGCACAGGCTGGCAGCAACCTTAAAGCAGAATTTTCCGTTGATGAAGGTACATAAAAACTTCGCCCCTGCACCAATCCCCGCCAGACCGGCAATGCTGGCGCCAATGGCGGCAAAATCGGTAAACTCACCCACCGTCTTGGCTATCTCTTTGCCTTGCGGATCCGGCGGTGGCGTGGGCTTCAGCCACTGTACCGCCCCCTTAAGCACATATTCGGCTCTGGCACCAGCAAACACCTCGGCAGATACCGAGGCCCCTTCATCCTCTTTTTTCATCTGTCGATAAAACTGACCATTGCGGCCTGACTGACGTTCCTGAAAACGAGGCAAACGCCCCTGTGGCTGACCGGCAACGATCTGTTGTTCATCATCTTTTACCATCACCTGCAGCTGCGCTTCTAGCTGGGCGGAAGCACCGACAAAACCGATTAGCTGGTTTTCAAGGTAAATCCGCACTACGCCCATATTGAACCCGGTTAATACCTGGCTAGTGGCGCTGTCGTCCTGCTCTTTCCCTGGCTGGTAGCTTAAATCCCACCCCAGCCGATCCGGAATATACAGCACCGCGTTACCCACGCCCGAAGCAATCGCCACCGAGGCTTTTGCTTCCCCTTTTACTTTGATGCTCCCTTCATTTGGGTTGAATTCCGCCTCGGCACCAACGTTGGAAATAAAACGCATAAACTGCGCCGCCCCCGATACCTCAACACCGTTATCAAAAGTATGGTTACCCTCCAAACTTTGGTTCCAGCTTTCTGCCCACTCAAATAATGTTTCATCCAGATTATAATCATCTAAATCAACATAATCTTTAAGTTCAGCTTTTAGCACCGGTAACTTATCTTTCGTTAACTGATCTTTCAGTTTTTTAGTATCAATGGTTCGCCGCCCCTGGCTGTCTTCTTTATAAATGCTCTCTTTACCCGTGGCGCTATCTTTATTTTTCAGGGTAACGGTATGCCACTTCTTTTTGGCACCGGCTTGGGAGCGCCCACCCGAGCGCTCAGAAAAATAACGCTGATTGGCGTAGGCGTAACGCCTACCCAGCCGTTGATTCCCAGGGCCACGTTTACGGGTATCCAGTAACGGAATTAATTCCACGACATCTTGGTATCCCATATTGCTGCTTGCGCCATCCTTTAGCTTATCCAGTAACGCCGCTCTCTTTTTTTCCAGCGTGTTTTCTGCCGCGACAACCTCCGCAGCCTGTGAACTGATGTCTGCGCCTGGCTGTTGCCGTTGCAGCCCATATTTTTCTATTGCCGCAGAATAAGTCTGTTTCGCCTGATGAAATTCATCCACACGCCCTAGCATATCAAGACAATGCGTTTCAAATTCTCCTGCCTCGTGCGCGGGGACAACAATAATCTCTTCCGTTTCCGGGCGGAAATAGAGTATGCCTGACTCATGGCATACTTGGGTCACGTTATCATCAGATTTATTTAACTGACATTCGGCATCAGGCTTATTTATAGTATCCATACCCACTCACCTTAATTATTCAAAAAACAACTTAATATTTTTCGTGTCAATACCATAGTGTTTTTGCGTATAACCATTTTTATCGGTTCTACCGCGAAGCGTTTTACCATCCGGGGTTTCTATACGGTAAGCAATCCAAGGTTTCGGCTGCTGCGTTGCCTTATCCACAACCTGAAATCCACCGCTCATTGGAAATTGATACTGTGGATCCTCAATCGTTGCGGGCATTAGCGCTTGCTCAAGAGAAGCGCTTCCCCCCCAATTAATGCTGCCACTCTTCAGGCTAATTTTTCCCGGCGCGCCAATTTCGATCGCACCGTCTTTAATCTTAATGTAGGCACCGCCAGTACTGGTGAGAGTAATTCCCTTGGCGGCATTCAATACCATTTCACCGTTGACGCTATTAATTGACATCCTTTGATCGGACTGAAGCTGCATAGCATCTGATTGTGCCTGAATATCCACCCGCCCACGGGCGGCAAAGATCTTTATCCCCAGTTTATGGGCAAATAAACTAATAGCCTCACCTGCCGCGACAGTGAGCCTTTTAAAAATAGTCATATCCGCATTTTCGCCGGCGGTTGCCGTCAAGGTATGCCCTGCTGAAAGCTGAATATTTTTGGGCGTCGTAGCGCCAATACCGGCCGGTGCAGACAAGAGCAGCCCCGCCTGTTTTAGCTGATTCAACGTTTGGGCAAGTTGTTGCTGCGAGTTAAGATCGGCATCCAATGCGCCAGAGGTGCCAGCGCTTTGTGCAAGTGCAGTGACCAATTGTAGCGCGTTTTGCAATTGTGCCACTGCCGCATTCATATCCAACATTGCGCCATGCGCTTTAGGTTGTTCATCGGCACTGATCAACACCCCTTTGCCGCCCCGAATACTCACCCAATCATCGGTGCGCAGTTCCGCCCCTTCACCGCGCCGCTGCCTTTTGGCATTAACGTTGTGCCCCAAATTCAACTGCGTCTTGCCGCCGTACTCGGTACTGAGCTTGATGTGCTCTTCGCCGCGCTTGTCTTCCATGCGCAGTTTATTCAGGCCCGCGGTGCGTATCACATTGCGCGTGCTGTTGGCTTCAGTAACATGATCAACGTGGCGCGAGTCGTGCAACGCATGGGCAATGTATGGCCGGTCCGGGTCGCCCTCATGGAAGGCTATCGCCACCTCGGTGCCCTGTATCAGCGGAAAGTGGAAGCCGTAAACATCGCCGCCGTAGGGCTTCGCCAGCCGCACCGGCATACTCTCCTGCCCCTGGCTTTTATCATCACGATCGGCATCAAACTTCACCCGGTACAAACCGGCTGCATCCTGCCAGGCGTAGATATCGTTGTCTTTGGCGCTGGTGATGCGCGCGGTCAACGTACCGCTGACTACCGGGCGGGGCTTGGCTGCCGGTCGCCAGCAGCGGGTTTCGCTGTAGGGCGTCGCCGTCCAGTTCACCTGTAGGGCATTTTTGCGGCTGGCGGTAAAAAACACGCTCAGGATGACAACGCCATTTTCGGTTTCTACAGGCAGCGTGGGGGGAATGGCGGTTTCGGTTATGATCAGTACCTGAGCAGGTCCCAGCGTCGCATCAGTGCTACTGCCCGCGACAGTGGTCTGGGCGGAAAGATAACGTTCATGCTCCAGACGCGCCCAGAAGTTCGCGGTTTCTGCCGCCGGATCGATTTTATCCCCACTTTCCAGGTGACGCGGGCGATAGTGGTACACATCACCGTAGGTGATCCCCTCACCGTCCCCCCGGGTCATATCAGCGGGCGCTGACTTCAGTACTTTCTGTGCTTCACGGTGATTGTAGTCACTCGCCGTTACGGAGCGCTCTACAACATTGTGGCGTATATTGACATTCCATACAGAATCGACGGCGCTGTCATGCATACCTGATGGACTGTTCAGCGGCAGCGTTTTTCCGAACTCGAGGGCGCTCTGCTTATCGGCAAAATGCACCACTTCCGTTTGCGTATCCGGATGCAGGGTAAAGAAGTAAAATATCCCTACCTCAGATAACAGGCGTTCAATAAAGGCCAGATCGCTTTCCTGATACTGGTTAATCTGCTCACGCTTCGGGTAGTCCATCTTCAGATTGAACTCATATTCCCAGCCTTTCAGGCCGTGATCTTGCAACACCTGCTCCACCACTTCCGGTACCGATTTATTGACAAAGAAACGGTGAGTACGGAATTGCTTATCCAGCAGGGCGAGGAAGGGCTCAATAATTATCTGGTAGGTCGTCTGATCGCGTGAGCCGTTACATCGTCGAAAATTGGTGACCACCCCATGTACAGTTTTTCCTTCTATCGGATTGACGAGGGCACCGGTCCCCATACTCAACGTTGCCGGTTTAGTGAGAAACATATCAGCAGTGATATCCGGATGGACGCTGGTAAAACGGATCGTGTAATGATAGAGAGTGATCCTACCCGCGTAATGTGGACACGGCCCTAAGCGAGATTCTGGTTTTCAAATTGTTCCGGACTGAGTCCGCCACAGGCACTGTGGCGACG
>NZ_JBNNGK010000037.1:0-6501 GCF_050268245.1 Serratia sp. NPDC078593
AAGGTCAAAAGCGAGCGCAATCCATTCACTAGCGGGCATGACACGGTATCGTTAGGCGTTCGTCTTAACCGTAAACTCAGACAATTGCCTATTGCAGTAAGTGTAAAAACATTAGGATATCATTTAGAAACGCAAAGATGTAACCAAATATTACAATAAAAATTACCAAGCAAAAATACAACACAAAACTGATTTATAAGAAGTTTCTTAAAGCATCCCTTCAAAGCTTATGGGATAAGGGCTAACTCAAAAACATCAACTAACTTTACCTTTTCAGCGTGTGCAAAATACGAGCAAAAAGCCGAAATATCCGCCATGAAATTTTTATCTGAAAATGCGACGTGGGTGTGACGTTTAGGTCTCAGTATTTAAAAATGCACAGAAATTATTATGAGTATTTATTAATGCTCCGATTACATCGAATCATTCATTTTATTCCGTTATCAATTGTTAGCTAAACCCACCCATTTCTTTTATGCCACTTGTTAAACTGATTACTCCGAGCGTAAAAACCAAATGATCACCTTGTTAATTTCTGCCTCAGGGAGTGAGTCTTAAGGCAGTCTGAATGAAAGGATCACGCAGCGCCCTCCAGAGAGGCTCTGCTCAAGCCAAGCGCTCATGATGCTGTATTTCGGGCAGATTACGGCGGAGGCCGTTTAGCAGGGTTATGTGGGTTGCGCAGGAGAAAGACGATATAAAAGAAAAACCCCGAGCTTTAAAAAAGCTCGGGGTTGATATTTGGCGGAAGGACAGAGATTCGAACTCTGGGAGCTGTTACACTCGACGGTTTTCAAGACCGTTGCCTTAAGCCACTCGGCCATCCTTCCAATGGGCGCAGATATTAGCGATACCGTTATGAAATGTCTACCGTTGTGTCATAAAAAAATGCGTATTGCCGTGCAACTGCTTAAAGTTCAACCCAAAGGTGGCTAAAAAATAAAAAACCCCGTAAACACGGGGCTCTTTGGGTCACGTCACAGCCGACTATTTAGGTTGCGAATCATATTCCGAACAACTCTGATAACCTTTGTTCATAACATGCCCGGTATCGTTATAGCTGACAAAATAGGTCTGTGCTTTGCCATCCCGTGGGGCTACCGCGTAAGTATCGCAGGAGCCTTGCGCGTGAATAAGTGTCGCGGAAGTCGATGGTGGCCCAGCAATCGCGCGTACCTGTTGTTTAGTCATCCCGACTTTTACATCGCTTACTACGGGCTCATTAACATAACTGGCAGCCCTGTCGTAAGCGGTACAGCCAGCAAGAATGGAAAATGCCGCCGCAGTACTCACGGCTAAAACCAATTTCTTTGTCATAGCTTGTCCTCTAAAGTGCATTAATTGTCATCTAAGTCTAGATGGCAAAAGACTTTTCGACAAATCTCACTTTAACTCTCAGTGCTGTTTTTGCCAGCAATAGCGTAGCCAATCAATCAATAAGAACAACAATAAGCTGGCTCCCATCACCGGCAGGCAGAACCCAACGAGCAGGGTAAGCGTAATAATCGCCACCAATGGTCCTTTGGGCGCGTGGCGCAATAACGGAAAAGCACAATCGCGCAGCGACTGCATCGCTCGCCTACGCCACCACATCAGGTAGCCCATGATGACCATCGCGGCCAAACCGGCAGCAAAAACCACCAGAACCAACGTATTCACCCAACCAAATAGCACCCCCATGTGGAGATCGATCCCCCAGCGCGTCAGCTTGGCGGCTAAAGGATAGTGTTCGAAGCGCACATGGTCGGTAATCGTGCTATTAGCCGCATCCACCGCAACAGCATCAACCTGAGTTGGCCAACGGCGATCAATCTCACTGACCGTCCACGCCACCCCAGAGGAGGCTGGCTGTTTAATTTCTAGTTTATCCGCGTTGATGCCAGCCTGACGGGCTATCTGTAATACGCGATCGTAGGTATCAACATCCCATACCGGCATTGATTCGCCCTTCGGCATAGCATGGTGACGATGCTCAGCATGCTCATCGAGGGTTTCTGCCGATGCTGAAGACAATGCGGTAGCAATTGACGGCGTTGCCCACCCCAACTGCTGACGTAATATGCTGATATTATCCCCAGCCCACTTCGACCAAGTCAGCCCGGTAGCCGAAAAGAACAGCAGGCCAATCAACACGAACAGTCCCACTTTTCGATGCACCGCACGCAATCCTTTCTTTGCGTTACGCTTTGCCCGCCAGAGAATCAGCCCCCCCAGCGCCGCGATCCACAGCCATGACGCCGCAAGCTCGCTGTAATAACGGCCAATATCCCCTAGCAGCAGACTACGATGCAGTTGATCCAGCCAGGTTCGCAGCGGCAATATGCCGCTGGTGCCGTAAACCGTCATTTTACCGTGTATATCCGCCGTGACGGGATCGACAAATACAGCGAGGCGTTCGGAAGGCTGCAAACCCGCCATATTGAACAATACGCGCGTATTTTCCCCCACGGCAGGAGCAGGCCGCACCGCAGAAAGTGTCGCCTGCGGTGGCGCATCGGCTTGCGCAGCCCGAATTTGCGCACCAAGCGACAGCGCAGGTCCATGACTGCGGTTATACAGTTGTTCAGCGTAATAATGTGATTCGATTTGTGGTGTCAGGGCATAGAATATTCCACTCAATGCCGCGATCAGTAAAAAGGGACCGACAAATAAACCAATATAAAAATGTAATCGCATCATCAATGGAATAAACCAACTGCGGGTGGTGACATGATTCTGCCTATTATTGGCATTAGCTGATAACGCAGATATGCGTTCAGGCATCATTAACTATTCCTTGATAGGGAAGTGGGAAGTGGCAATTGCGAAATTTACCCGATCTTTATTTCTTTAACAAATATATTTAACCAGAAAATAGCAAAACAGCGACAGCCGGCAACGATGATTACCCACGGTGTTGGCGAGGTGTAAAAAATGTTACCATAGCGGCTAAAATGCTATCACAGCAAACGTTAACCCGCCCATCAAGGATATGACGACGAGTGAAACTCTCGACTCAATCTACGCGCACATTAGCCTGGCTGGGCTTGTTTGCTATGTTGATGATTTTCATAGCGCCGTCAATATCATCTCAACTCACTGAAAATAATCAAAATAAAAATACATCCAACGTTACAGCGTCTCTTTCTGAGCACAATGTAATGCCTCATCACCCACCGGAAAACGCGGCCATGATGATGCATCACGATGCGCAAATAACAGATAAAAGTGCGCTTGATTTTTGTGGTTATTGCAGCTTATTTCATCACTCTCCACCACTCCATATCGCGATATTTATCTTACCTGGCACTGAAACTCGGTCACCCCAACCTCTTATTTATCCCCTTTTTGGCATTATTGCTTTCGCGCCACTTCCTCCCTACCAGACGCGCGCCCCGCCTTTCCATTTTTTATTATCATAAGTCACATTAATTTTTATGCCTTATTTAATAAAGGCAGGGTTTATTATTGCCGATAATTAATAAACCCTATCCCGTCACTGATATAAAATAAGTTTAAATTAATTAAAAACCATAATCGCTCAATGACGGTATATCATCAGGGCGACGCCCTAACGGCCAATGAAATTGGCGCTCGCTTTCCTGAATAGGCCGATCGTTAATGCTAGCATGTCGATTGATCATCAATCCTTCCGCATTGAACTCCCAATTTTCGTTGCCAAAACTGCGATACCAGTTGCCGCTGTCATCGCGCCATTCATAGGCAAAACGTACGGCAATACGCGTCTCGTCAAATGCCCATAGCTCTTTGATCAAGCGATACTCTAGCTCTTTTGCCCACTTACGTTGCAAAAATTCCGCAGCCGCATCACGCCCAGCAACAAACTCGGCGCGGTTACGCCAATGCGTATCGACCGAATAAACCTGCGCGACACGTAATGGGTCGCGGCTATTCCAAGCGTCTTCAGCCAAGCGCACCTTCTCGATGGCGGATTCCCGGGTAAATGGTGGTAATGGGGGCTTACTCTGCATAGTGACCTCAATTTAAGTAAAGTAGACAGATCTGTCTACACAATTAGGCTAGCCTATGTAGACAGAGTTGTCTACAATCAACATTATGAATTTTTGAGGTAACACAATGGCTACGCACTGTAAAAACGTCCCCGCCCAGCAACGCATCTTGTTAACCGCACACGCGCTTTTCTATCGCGACGGTATTCGTGCCACCGGGATTGACAGAATTATTAAAGACTCCGGTGTGACTAAAGTGACGTTCTATCGCCACTTTCCTAGTAAGAACGAGCTGATTCGAGCGTTTCTCACTTACCGCCATCAACACTGGTTGACATGGTTTCGCCACAGCTTAGCGCAGCACGTCTCTCAACAAAGTGACCTGGTTATGGCATTGCCAGCCTGTCTGGCCGAGTGGTTCAGCGATCCGCATTATCGCGGGTGCGCCTTTATCAATACTGCGGTGGAGTTGGCGGATCTGCTGCCAGAAAGCCTGACGCTCGCTCAGCAGCATAAACAGCAGATGGCAGAGGAAATTGAGCAATATTTGCCGATGGATGGGCATCGGCAGCAACATGCCGCGATGATAGCAATGCTGATCGACGGCACTATTGTGAAAGTACAAATTGAACAGCAGGTTCAACCCGCATTACAGCTATTAACACACATGCTGTCAGCATTGGCGCAAACGTGGCGCTCATAGCGTAATAGTGATCCCCTAATCCCGGCGTCTTCCACTCTCAGGATCGCGGAAATAGGGCTTTCACTGCCCCACAGCCAAACCATACGCCCTGCTATCGCACTCTCATGGCGGATGTGCCGTTGTTCCAAATGGGTAATGACGGTTTACTGACGGCCAGGCCAAGATGATACGGCCCTGTGCCATCGTGTGGTGGTATATAACCCCTTCAGTTCGCGCAATCTGCGCGCTAATTCAGAGCAAAAAAAACGCGACCCGAGGGCCGCGTTTGATGCTTTCGCAGTAGAACTTAGAACTGGTAAACCAGACCTACAGCCACTACGTCGTCGGTGTTGATGCCAGCAGCTTTGGTGAAGTTGTTGTCATCCAGCAGGTTGATTTTGTAATCCACATAGGTAGACATGTTTTTGTTGAAGTAGTAAGTCGCGCCTACATCAACATATTTCATCAGATCCTGATCGCCGTAACCCTGTTCGATGTCTTTGCCTTTAGACTGCAGGTAAGCCACGGAAGGACGCAGGCCGAAATCGAACTGGTATTGTGCAACAACTTCGAAGTTCTGCGCTTTGTTCGCGTAACCGTAAGCAGTGCTGCTGCGCTTACCGAAGCGGGTAGCGTTGTAAGACTGGGTATACATCGCTGCCAGGTAAACGTTGTTCGCGTCGTATTTCAGACCGCCGCTGTAGGCTTCAGCTTTGTCGCCGTGACCCAAGATAGCTGCGTTGTTATGGCCATTTTGATCGTTGGTACGATCAGAAGAGAAGTACGCTGCCGCTGCGCTGATGCCGTAGCCCAGGTCATAGGTTGCAGACATACCGTAGCCATCACCGTTCTGTGCCAGAACGTCACGGCCATTGTTAGATTCGGTTGCGCTGTCGTTTTTACCCTGATACTGCAAAGCAAAGTTCAGGCCATCGACCAGACCGAAGAAATCGTTGTTACGGTAGGTCAGAACGCCATTGCTACGTTGGAATAGGAAGTTGTCCGCACCGTAGGTATCACCACCGAACTCTGGCAGCACGTCGGTCCATGCGCCGATGTCGTACAGTACGCCGTAGTTACGACCATAATCCAGTGAACCGTAATCGCCAAAACGCAGACCAGCGAAACCAACACGGGTGAAGGAATCGTTTTCAGCTTCGGTTTTGTTCAACTGAACCTGATATTCCCACTCACCGTAACCGGTCAGTTGATCGCTAATTTGAGTTTCACCGCGCAGACCAAAACGCATATAAGACTGATCGCCATCGGTTCCATTGTCATCGGAGAAATAGTGAAGACCATCGATTTTACCGAACAAATCCAGTTTATTACCGTCTTTGTTGTAGATTTCCGCTGCGCCTGCAGTGCCGGCTACCAGCAGTGCGGGTACGATCAGGGAGAGTACTCGAAGTTTCATCGTTATTATCCTCTTTAATTATGTCGAGCTACGGCCACTGCCCTTCTGAGCATTATTAGCACGACTAAGCATCACCATTCTGGTAACAAGGTTTATATTAATCCAGAAAGAAAATGATACCAAGTATCAATTAGTGTTTCAAAGTAATTATTAAGGATTTCAAAATGTAAATAAGCCCGAACTTTATCAAAAGTTTACAAATAACAAAAATAGCGCACACAAAGACAAAAAACATAATAATCACAGTAAAAACATACAACTATACAAAAATTTAAGTTAATAGAGAATACAATACAAAAGTGCAGAGCAATAAGCACAGACAATCAAAAAATAAGGGAGATCATGACACTATAATACTCGAGACTGTAATTTAAATTGTGTAATTGCCTGTTTTTGATATGTTCTTCCTGACAATGGAGACAGGCAAATTATGGACGAAAAGAAACTTAAAG
>NZ_JBNNGK010000038.1:0-5871 GCF_050268245.1 Serratia sp. NPDC078593
GACGGCAGCATCAGTCCCTATTCGCCCCGGGAATACCTGAGCGCGATACATAACCCATCTTATCGCGATGTGAAGAACAAGATGATTGTGAAGCATCCGAGTGAGTGGTATCACAAAAAGGACACGTCGATTTGGCAAGCGTTTTTGAACACATTGACGAATGATGCGCCGGAATGGAAAGCGTACAGTGAAGCCTATATAGAGAAGATGGTGTGGATGCAGGATGCGGGTAAACTAAAACTGGGGCCATCTTTGTGGCATATGCATCCGGTGGTGTTTTTGGGTGCGATTGCCGAAAAATATAGTGATACTATTGATTTCAATACATCTTTAGGTATTTATCGGATATCAAAAAAATCTGCAGAATTTATTTTATCTTGGGAAGCATATGCCCCTAAACCCTATGTTCCAGGTGGGGATCAGTCAAGTGGTGTTACTATCGGATATGGTTATGATTTAGGTCAACAGACAACATTATCAGCCCGTGAATTGTTGAGTGCTTATTACTCAAATGAGCAGGTGGAAAGGTTGCTGACAGCAATTGGAAAAAAAGGTGACCGTGCCAGATCAATCGTTCATGGGCTGGCCGATATAACTATAAGCAAAGATAAAGCGTTAGATATGGCAATGGTTCTTAAGCAAAGGTATTGTCAAATAGTTGTGAATGCTTATCCACAGGCCATTAATCTTCCACCGGATAGTGCGGGGGCAATGCTTTCGTTGATTTACAATCGTGGGGCATCATTAGCACTCCCTAAACCAAATGACCCAATAGATAGCCGGCGCGAAATGAGAGAGATCCGAGATGATTTTGCTCAAGGAAATGAAATTAACATCCCGAATCGCCTACGAAGTATGAAACGCTTATGGTCAAATCAACGAGGTTTGATAAGACGCCGTGAAGGTGAAGCCCAGTTGATCGAAAATGAGTTAGGTAAAGGTGATTAAAATGAAAAATAGTATAATTAAAATTATAGCTTTAAGTATACTTTTAGCATCACCATTGGTTTATGCTTGCGGTGATAACCCCAATGCAATGTTTCAAGGTCCATTCAAAGATAGCGCATTTAATAATGGGCTCATTTGTTTTCAAAGCTCTCCAGATAAAAGAAATGTTTATTTTTATCAAAGTTATTCATCCGTAAACGGAGAATATAATAAAATAATTGATACATTTAGATACTCTGATGCTCCCGCTGAAGTTTTCTCGGTGTTTTTTACTTCTATTGCTGGCAAGAGAAATTTGGTTGTTCTTCTGCGCTGGAATGTTAATTATTTCACTAATGGTGTGCAGTATCCATACCACTATGAAGTAAAAACATATAATTACACTAAAAATTCAGGTTATAAGTTGTTCTTGGATTCAGGTAAAGATCCTAATTTGTCTGGTTTTCAAAGTAAAAAAAATGGTAAAATATCAGGTTATGCATTGGATAATGCAGCAAAAATAAAAAAGTATCTTCATTGCAAATATGGGGCGTAACAAATAGATGCGTTTAGATGCGTTGCGTTAGTTTTATTCTATTGCTCAGGATTAAGTTATTATTTGAAATGTCATTCTGACATTATCCCTTTTATGTTATGGCTCAAGTATTCCAGGAGGTTGGTCCTGGATTTAACCTTAACGAGAATTTTAACTATAGACCTAACGTACTTGTAGCAAAATTTGCATACTATGCTAATCATGTTGTTGAAACAGAGGCTGATGGTTTCATTCCAGGGCGTCAGGCGGAAAACGCTGAAAATATAGCCAACAAAGCTTATGCTAATAGGGTTAGTAACGGTGGATATGAAAGTGGGGATGGTTGGCGATATCGTGGCCGTGGAATGAAACAGCTGACGTTTAGAGGAAACTATAGATCGTTTACAAGATATCATGAGAGCAAATGGGGGCAAAGAGTCGATTTTGAAGCTGAGCCTGATTTGTTGCTCGAAACTGTTTATGCCGTTCGATCCGCACTTTATTTTTGGGATTATAATAATCTACCGACTCGTGCTGACCAAGGTGTTACGAAGGATGTGTCATATTCAATAACTAGGATAGTTAATCAGTATGATGATCACTACGATGACCGATTTGAAAATTTAAAAAGATTGTTACGTGAAGGAGTTTTTAATGAAGTATTTTAGTTCATTAATATTTGTTTTTATCTCTATGAGTGCTTGTGCTACTGACTTTTATTTAAAGCCCGGCGCGGAAGATCTTGATGGTACTAAATATTACACACTGACAGCAAAGAACCCGTATGGACAAAAAAATATTGATATTGCTTTAGAAGGAAATGCTAATATGGTAACTATCAGAGACCAATTAACATTTTCTTGCAAGTGGGGAACGGTTGAGGGGGTAAGAGTTGGGATGTCGTCACAAACAGGTGATGGTGTAATGACTGTTTATTCGTATTATTTTTTTGATGAGAAATTGGCTAATATTTTCGCCAAATCCTATGCTGTAATGAATGCAAAAAAACCTTATATACCACTTTCGCTTAATCACTCGGTTTGTGGGCATGAGAGGGAAAGTGTAAAAAAAGACGACCGGACGGGTAGAGATTACGTAGAAACTTATGAAGTTATCGCTGATGGTCCATTTGCTTTAAAAGGTGTTCCGAATGTTCATATCAAATATGTTACAGAGAAGGGACTAAATCTTGTTAAAGAAAGTGAATTGGGTGATGTGATTGTTGATACTTATAAAAATAAAGATAATCTTTCCCCTGTGAATTTATCTGTTTTTTTCATTAATATTTCTTCTGGAATGAATATTGTAAACTTGATCTCATGGGGGGATTTGGCTGATTCTCATAATATGGTTTGCTATAAAGTCTATGCATATACCTATGATAGAACAGGAAATATATCCAAGAATGTTGATATAAATGATGATGTAAATTTATCCGGATGTGAAGGGAAGGGGGCTAAGTTCAACTACAAAAATGCTGCGTTGATTAAATATTATTTAAAGAAAAAATTTAAAGAGTGAAGCTTGGAGGTAGTCATAACCCATCTTATCGCGATGTGAAGAACAAGATGATTGTGAAGCATCCGAGTGAGTGGTATCACAAAAAGGATACGTTGATTTGGCAATCGTTTTTGAACACATTGATGAATGATGCGCCGGAATGGAAAGCGTACAGTGAAGCCTATATAGAGAAGATGGTGTGGATGCAGGATGCGGGTAAGCTAAAACTGGGGCCATCTTTGTGGCATATGCATCCGGTGGTGTTTTTGGGGGCTCTGTCAGTCAGTAGTGATGCTGTTACTTACGAACAACTGAAGAAGATTTTCCCTGATGCTTCTGACACCGACATAAATGCAGTTGTCCAAGAATTGCGCGGTAAGCTTAAGACTTTCAAACTTGATACTCCAACAAGATTGAGACATTTCTTTTCTCAAATAAGAGGTGAGGTTGGCTCTCAGTTGAAGGGAAGAACTGAAGGGTTTCAGTTTTCGCCCGCCTCTTTAAGGTCATTCAGCCAGTATTACCGTAATCATCCATCAGAGTCAGAAATTGATGGATATAAAAAGGATTCATCAGGGTTAATAGTTCGTCGAGCAGATGAGCAAGCTATTGGAAGAAAACACTACTTAAGGTTGAATGGTAATAGGAAAAGTAATCCGGACGATGGTTATACCTTCAGAGGTAGAGGGTTAATTCAGGTTACAGGTTATGAGAAATACCATGGTTTCAAGGTTGATTATCCTAATTACTGGGGGGGAGATGTTCCCGATACGGTGAGCGATCCGGAAATGGTCAACGAGATGCCATACGCCATTCGCAGTGCTTTATGGTTCTGGCTGCATTATGAAGTATATACAGCAGATCATGGCAACGGGTTGGCTGATGTCAGGAAAGTGACAAAAAAAGTTAATGGCGGAGATATGGGGCTGGCTGAACGTCAATCGGCTTATGAATTTTGTGAGAAAATCTTTTTATGAAAATATTTTTTGCTTTTTTGTTTAGTACTTTTTTTTCTGTCAGTACATTTGGTTGTAAACAAAGCGAGACTGAATTGATGAGTTGTTCATTTCAGGGGGAAGGGAATCGCAATGTCTCCTTTCGCATGAATAACGAAACACAAAAAATTAGTTACTCTTTTAGTAAAAATGGAGAGGATGAATTACGAGTCTTATTTGATGAGAAGAATATGCTAAAGAGAGCCATTGATAAGGAAAATAATATTACTTACTATGGTTTCAATCGCGGTAAGTATAGTTATATTATAAATATTATAAACGGTAAGGGATTTAATGAATACTCAATATCCTTCTCAATTAAGTATAGCAATAAAGTAATTCAATCAAATGATTGTCTTGGTAATTCATACAAAGCAAGTAATATAAATAGTAAATATATTAAGGATGTACCATTTAACTTCGTGGGTGGTGAGTTTCAGTTCCCTTAATGTGTTTCGGTTAAATATAAGTTTTTGCTATTTTTTATTTGTGCGCGCAGATAAAAACCTGACTATTGATTTTTTTAATCTGGTAAAATTAATATGGAATTTGTTCAGGTGAATCAGGTGAATCAGGTGAATCAGGGGGTATCTCTTTAAGATGCGTTAAGTACAGAAAATCAGGTAAAGGTATTCCGCTGGTGTTTATTTCAGATTTGTCAGTAGTTAATGAGGGTGTAAGACTTGGTTAGTATACTTCAAAATTGGTCGAATCCCTTAATGGTAAAGTTAATGGCTATTATACGGTAATGTTACTAGGCGTTCGATTTTACCCGCTTACATATAAATCGAAGAAAAAATGCAATAACATTATTTTAGGATAAAATTAGTGCATGTAATGAGGGTGGAACTGATTGTAAGTGATAAATAATAAACCTAGAAGCGATGAAGTGCACCGGATTTCAACAGCACTGAAATAGCCGAAATTAAAAATATCATCAGTAAACTGCTGAGTAACTGAGGGACCAGATATGTCAGTATTACCAAAATTCGCCTGGCCGGTGCCAGCCAGTAAGCGCGGCAATGACTTTGCCAACCGAGACGATGTGATGTCGCATCTGGACGGTGAAGCAACCGGCTGGTACCTGCTGGGAAGTAACGGCATGTGGCACGGGGGTATTCATATCACGAACGCCACCACGCCCTGGTGTGCGCTGAGCGGCAGGGCGGCTTCTGAGCTGCTGGATTTCCCTGTTCCTTACAAGGGGGAGCAGAGTATTCGCTGTATGGCGGACGGGGACGTGGTGGCATACCGGATTTGCCGCGACTATCTGAACGTGCCGTGGGAGACGGGGCCGCTGAACGTCTCCGGCTCCTTTGTTCTGGTGCGTCACTCTATTCAGCCCGGGGAGAAACCGGAAAGCGGCCTGAATTTTTATACGCTGTATATGCACCTGGCGCCGTATTCTGCTTATGAAAAAAGTGAAAACGAAACGCAGTGGATTGTGAATGATAAGCTGCCCGTATTTCGCCGTGAGTGGACTCCTGATGCCAACGCTGGGAACAGAAACACATATCGTCTGGCCACCATCCCGAAAGGTTCACAGATTGAATGGGATGCGACAGAAACAAGCTGTAGCGCGACAGGGCCTAAGGCGCGCCGCTATGGTCTGGTGACATTTAAAGGTTTGTCAGCCGATGCGAAGGCCAAAGGGACGCAGACCCGTCTGGTGGAAGGACAACAATACTGGATCCTGACGGACAGAGATAATCTTGTGCCGTCATCAGGTGCAGCTGTTCGGCCGTCGTGGTGGGCACATCTGCTGCCGCCTTATGCGGAGCCGATGCAGTTTGACAAGGTGATATGCCCCACGCCGTATCCAATCGGTGCCGGCGACAGCATCGGCCACCTGGGTTATTTTCAGGTGCCGAAAGAGGGGGGATATGATGCCCGCTATCAGGTGCATATTGAATG
>NZ_JBNNGK010000039.1:0-4882 GCF_050268245.1 Serratia sp. NPDC078593
AGGGGTGAGTCTCAGGAAGAGACGAATAGTGTGGACACTGCCAGGCATCAAATAAAGTAGAAAGCCTCATGCGAAAGCATGGGGCTTTTTGCGTTGCGTCAAAATTGAAAGATATTTATTTATGCAATCTATCAATCAGCTATAGTCTAAACTGAGTAATAAACCTATAAGTACGAAGATAATAAGCAGTACTATTCCCTGTAGGCGTATTATAGACAGGCTCGAAATGGGCTGTTATTTAGATAGATGAGATATTATATATTAATTAACTTTATTAAATGTAATTAGATTTTTCTTATGATGCTGATGAGAATTTGATATTTGTCAGGTTTTGTTGCTCAAATTTACGTCTATAAAAACAAATAATAGCTAAACACGCTTAATCGAGTAGACTAAGTGGCAATTAATTGCGTGAGGATATTTAACGTTATGTCTACTGAAAGCGCGTCTTTGAAAAATCATAATACGTTTGCGCTCCCGGTCAACGCTGCGCAACTGATCATTGCAGAAAAAATCGAGTTAATGATTAAGGTTTGGCAAAAGTCACAAAAGCGAAAAGAACCATTTCTCGTCCTCGGTGAGGGAAGTAATGTACTGTTTTTGGAGGATTTTTCCGGTACGGTCATGATCAATAAACTGCATGGCATCAAGGTTCGAGAAGAGCAGGATGCTTGGCATCTACATGTTAGAGCAGGCGAGAACTGGCATAAACTGGTCAGTTATACGCTGGAAAATGGCATGTATGGATTAGAAAATTTGGCGTTGATTCCTGGGTGTGTAGGCTCGGCTCCAATCCAAAACATTGGTGCTTACGGCATTGAATTACAAGATGTTTGCGAATATGTTGACCTGTTGAGCTTAAGAACGGGTGAGATTGATCGTATGAGCCCTGAGCGGTGTGCGTTTGGTTATCGAGAAAGCGTTTTCAAACACCAATATAAGGCAGATTATATCATTGTTGCTGTGGGTCTAAAGCTCAATAAGACTTGGCAACCAGTATTGAGTTACGGTGATTTAACCAAGCTGGATCCAGAGAGCGTGACACCTCAACAAGTGTTTGATGCGGTTTGTGCTATGCGCCGCAGTAAATTGCCCGATCCATATATTATTGGTAACGCTGGGAGCTTTTTTAAGAATCCTATTGTTAATCAAAATATTACAAATAAACTGCTTGAATCTTATCCGAACATGCCACATTTTATTCAAGCTGATGGGCAGGTGAAGTTGGCCGCGGGTTGGTTAATCGATCAATGTGCCCTAAAGGGGTATCGGATTGGTGGCGCTGCAGTGCATAGTAAGCAGGCTCTGGTATTAATTAATCAAGAAAATGCGGTTCCTCAGGATATTATTGCCTTGGCGCGTTATGTCCGTAACACCGTAGCTAATAAGTTTACAGTATGGTTAGAACCTGAAGTCAGATTCATTAATGCGCTTGGTGAAGTGAACGCCGTAGAGGTACTTTCATGAGAGATATAAAGGTTCCTCTAAAGTTAATTACCTTATTGTCTGATGGTGGGTTTCATTCTGGCGAGCAATTAGGTGAACACTTTGGTATGAGCCGCGCGGCAATCAATAAGCACATTCAAACGCTTCGCGAGTGGGGGGTAGATGTATTCACGGTGCCCGGTAAAGGTTATAGCTTGCCAGCACCGATCCAATTACTGGACGCAGAGCGTATTCTGGAACTGTTGACTGATAAGCGCGTAACGGTATTGCCGGTAGTCGATTCGACTAACCAATATCTTCTGGATCGGATCACTGAACTTGAGTCGGGGGATGCTTGTGTTGCGGAATATCAGCAGGCCGGGCGAGGCCGCCGTGGACGGCAATGGATTTCGCCATTTGGTGCAAATCTATACCTATCCATGCTTTGGCGGCTAGAGCAAGGGCCTGCTGCCGCAATGGGGCTCAGCCTGGTCATTGGTATTGTGATGGCCGAGGTATTGCAAAAACTCGGTGCAGAAATGGTACGCGTCAAGTGGCCTAACGATTTATATCTGAATGACCGAAAGCTGGCTGGGATATTGGTTGAGCTAATAGGAAAAACGGGAGATGTAGCTCAGTTAGTTATTGGTGCTGGTATCAATATGGCAATGCGGGATACTCATGCTGGTGTGATTAATCAGGGCTGGATTAATTTGCAGGAAGCGGGTATTACTATTGATCGTAATAAACTTGCCGCCTTGTTACTCAATGAATGGCGAAGAGCATTACAGCAATTTGAGCAGGAAGGATTAGCGCCATTTATTTCCCGTTGGCGGGATCTGGATAATTTTATCGATCGCCCGGTAAAACTATTAATTGGTGAGCAACAAATATTGGGAATTGCTCGAGGTATTGATCAACAAGGTGCATTGCTGCTTGAACAGAATGGTGAAACCAAGCCCTTTATTGGTGGCGAAATATCGCTGAGAAGTGCAGAATAATCCTAATTGATTGGGGGCAATAAAGCCCCTAATCAATTATAACTATTTTCTTAGTCTTACACTTTCAACAGCATGGTTGGCGCTTTTGGTCATGATTAAACTCGCGCGCTCACGTGTGGGTAATATATTTTGCTGTAAATTCAGCCCATTAATCTCGTTCCATAGCTTCGTGGCGATATTAATCGCCTCTGCTTCAGATAGCTTTGCATAGTTATGGAAATAAGAATCAGGATTAGAGAATGCACCTTGACGGAATTTTAAGAAGCGATTGATATACCAAGTCTGGAGTAGTTCTGCAGGTGCATCGACATAGATAGAGAAGTCAACAAAATCTGAAACGAACACGTGGTGCGGATCGTGCGGATAATCCATACCGCTTTGTAATACATTCAGACCCTCTAGTATGAGTATATCGGGTTGTTCAATGACCTTATTGCCATCAGGAATGACATCATAAATAAGATGTGAATATACTGGGGCTGTGACGCGTTTGGCACCTGATTTCACTTCAGAGACGAACTTCACCAAGCTATGCATATCATATGACTGTGGAAAGCCTTTCTTTTTCATCAAGCCACGTTCATTCAACACCTTGTTAGGGTGCAGAAAACCGTCAGTAGTGATCAACTCCACGCTGCGATGTTCTGGCCAGCTACTCAGTAGGGCTTGTAACAGGCGGGCTGTGGTGCTCTTGCCTACGGCTACACTGCCTGCGATCCCTATAACATAGGGAATTTTTTGTCCATCAGTCCCGAGAAACTGCTCCAGAACGGCCTGACGGCGTAGATTCGAACTAATATAAAAGTTCAGCAGACGCGAAAGTGGCAGGTAGATCTGCGCAACCTCCTCCAACGAGAGATCTTCGTTAATTCCTTTCAGTTTAACAATCTCTTCTTCCGACAATGTCAGCGGTACTGAATTGCGCAATGCAGCCCATTGGGTACGATCGAACTGAAGATAAGGTGTCGCTAAAGATGGATCTCTTTTTATCATAAGCCAAATTCTGCCTGTTAACGCAGGTTGGGAATGGCGGCGGACGCCAACTCCAGATAATAAACAAGCTGCATATTATAGACAGCTGGCTTTTTGGCGTAGACTTTTTTCATAAATGTTGTCGATTGGCACGAGATTCTGACAATTGTGCGAACGAACACGCAATTGGTAATGATATCGCTGCAGTGAGTTATGCAGGCACTGATGGAGTCGAGAAGCATCAGATAAGAAGGTAGGGTCTTCGTGAAGTAAGTGTTCGGAGATTGGGTACCAGCGTGTGATACATGGTGCTGAGATTAGCAAAAAATAAATACCGGCACGTAGCATCAGGCTGGTTAACTGATGCTTATTTGCACGCTCAAGGGGGGTAATTGGCAAATAACCCGCCGATTTGAGTAATTTGTGAGCAAAAGCTCGCGTAACGCAATTTTTTAGTTGCATAGACAGCCAGCTCTACCTAGAATGCGCTGCACTTGATGCCGGCTTAGCTCAGTTGGTAGAGCAACTGACTTGTAATCAGTAGGTCACCAGTTCGATTCCGGTAGCCGGCACCATCAAGTACTAAAAAAGAAAAATTTGGTGGGGTTCCCGAGCGGCCAAAGGGAGCAGACTGTAAATCTGCCGTCACAGACTTCGAAGGTTCGAATCCTTCCCCCACCACCAACACTGTCTTCGGCAGTCAATCTGCGGAAGACACGAAGGTGGAAGCCTTCGAGATTCGGGTTGTACAGTTTTTATAAACTGTTCAGCGCGAAGGGGAGGAATTAAGCGATCAACAATCCTGTTCCCATCCCAAAATTCTACAGAAAAATCAGGTAGCCGAGTTCTAGGATGCGGGCATCGTATAATGGCTATTACCTCAGCCTTCCAAGCTGATGATGTGGGTTCGATTCCCACTGCCCGCTCCAATCCAAGATGTGCTGATATAGCTCAGTTGGTAGAGCGCACCCTTGGTAAGGGTGAGGTCGGCAGTTCGAATCTGCCTATCAGCACCACTTCTTATTCTCTCGCCCCCTGATTTTCATTCTGTTGTGGATTCAGCAAGCATAAGCTTGGTTGATGTGGTGATACCACCGATTTATCCGTGTCTTAGAGGGACAATCGATGTCTAAAGAAAAGTTTGAACGTACAAAACCGCACGTTAACGTCGGTACTATCGGCCACGTTGACCACGGTAAAACAACGCTGACCGCTGCAATCACTACCGTTTTGGCTAAAACCTACGGCGGCGCTGCGCGCGCATTCGACCAGATCGATAACGCGCCAGAAGAAAAAGCTCGTGGTATCACCATCAACACTTCTCACGTTGAATATGACACCCCGACTCGCCACTACGCGCACGTTGACTGCCCAGGGCACGCCGACTATGTGAAAAACATGATCACCGGTGCTGCACAGATGGACGGCGCTATCCTGGTTGTAGCTGCGACTGACGGCCCTATGCCTCAGACTCGTGAGCACAT
>NZ_JBNNGK010000040.1:0-4416 GCF_050268245.1 Serratia sp. NPDC078593
TGCTTTTTGCTTGATGCTGATTTTGTCATGTGAGCTACCTCTGGTTAAGAGTTTACTCACTTAGCGCCGTGTCCACTATTGCTGGGTAAGATCAGAGAACTCATCTGCTCCAGACCATCAAAATCCTCCACATCTATAGAATAAGGACAGGATGGAATATTCAGACTATAGCGGTTAAGTGTGACGCCAATCATCTCATATATATTTTTCATTAGAATAACTCCAGCTTCCATGGATAATGTCATCTGAAACAATGATCATAAGTTTCTCATTTAAACAACCAATTAACGATAGCGATCCCACTCGTTATAGATATAAGTCAGAGCGAATTTATAAATACCATAGCCAATAAAAAAACCTACAACACCTAACCCACCCCAAAGAAACCAGTATGAGGAGTGTGAAAAGAAGAAACTCCAGACGGCGTAAACAATGCCAATCAACCCCAGCGTCATCCCAACGCCAGCGACCAACCGGGAAATAATCATGAGAAAAAAATTTTTTATATTCATAATCCCTCAAAGAAATACTGGCATATCTTGTTAAATTTTTCCGCGTTTCTTTCAGCCTCTTCACAGGCTCTTTCGTATGGCCTGACAATATCTTCAACAAGATAATAGAGAAGATCCAGGTCTCCCATTCGATATAACCTTGCATACATCACAGGGTTTCTTTCACGTAAATATCTTGATGTATAAATAGCCCTACTTACTTCTGCCCCAATAGCCAGAACACCCCCGGCTATCATTCCAGAAACATATGAAGCCACTCCCTGAGCCGCAATTGCCCTCCCAAGATTAACCCCGGTAACTTGCGAAAAAATAACTTTCCCAACCGTCCCCCCTACAACATTCTTTGAAAATGATGTTACTTTATCGATATCAACATGCGAAATAAAATTATCAATAAATGGTTTAATAACCATCTCAATAGTCTCTTTATGAAGGGTTACTCTCTTAATCAACGCCGCAAATCTGAATTTATCATCCAAATTTTCACTACGATGTTCGGTATCAATAAAATCGTACCCCAGATATCCCAGATTCACAGGAAATAAAATAATTCCTTTTACTATCGCCCCCATAAATCCCGAACTATCAACCTGGATTGCCTCAAGCATATCTCGGGCAATCTCTTTTGCGCTATCCATCAACAATCACCTTTAGTTTAGAGAGATTTGTTCATCAAACACCAGGTAGTCCATCTTCAGGTTGAATTCATACTCCCAGCCTTTCAGGCCATGATCTTGCAACACCTGCTCCACCACTTCCGGTACCGATTTATTGACAAAGAAACGGTGAGTACGGAGCTGGTTACGCAGCAGTGCCAGAAATGGCTCAAGCGTTATCATATATTCGGTCTGGTCGGCAGAACTACTTATACGCTCAAAGTACGTCACCACACCATGAACCACTTTCTGACCGGTCAGGATAGCGAGCATCCCGGTTCCCATGGTCAGGGTCGCCGGTTCGCTCAACATCTGGCTGACATCAATATTTTTATCTATGCTGGTGAAGCTGATGTCATAACGATAGAGCTGACTCAGCGATTCAGTTCCATAGAAGTCTTCGATATCCAATGATGAATGACAGGAGGGAATAAAAACAAATTATTTATATAACCAGCGCCCAGCCCTGGCGGATTCAATAAACATTCGGATCATTAATGGAGATTTATTCTGCGTTATTCTTTTGTATAAAAATGCAGACTTACCATTCCAGGGATAGTAACTTTCAATAGAAAAATCCCCTGCAGGGATATGAAAGTGGCGAAAAAATGCTTCGGCCATTTCAGCCACATCTTCAACATCAAAGAGTTCCTGCAATACGGCATCATCATCTACGCTCACCCGTTTCAGAAAAAGGGTTGTGACCAAAGGGAGCTCATGGGGAATAAAGTTTCTTACTTTGTCATCAATTACCCTATTCATCAGATTTTATCCTTTTCACGAGCAATGATGTTGTATCGGGTGACCGTTCGAAAACTGATAACGGAAATATCATTTGCCAAAATTACCCATCCCAAAACAGGAACCGCTCTCCCTACAAAAGCACCAAGATTATTAACCCAGAAAATCTTTATCCCTTTCAATTAAAATGACTTTTTCGTCAGTGTAGGTAAGACTCTTTTGCGAAATTTATAGCTGATGTGTCTGCGAAAAAATAACGAAGATGGGAATGTTCCCTTGGTTGCCGTTTCCGGCTTACCTGGAATATCAATGATGTTGTTACCCAGTATTAAGGCGGCAATGCCCGCAATATCCTGTACACCTAGCTGCTTTTCTGTTTCATCAACCAATATCCAAAAAAGTAACTCCCAGGCGGTCAGGTTATTCATGCCATCAAAAAATACGTTCCGTTAAGTTCTTCAACAGTATCCATATACTTTGTCCTGATTATCCCCTAAATTCCAGCACGATCCCGTCCTCTTCATCCCAGCCCAGTCGCAGGCGCTGCGGTTGCTCCCCCTCCGCCAGATAACGCAACAGCTGCTGGCTCAGCACCGGCAGGATTTGCTGGTTCAGCAGGCTGTCGATGTTGCGCGCCCCGCTGTCCGGCAGCAGGCAGGCGGCTACCAGCGTGTCGCGCAGGCTGTCGTCGATGTCACACGCCATGCCGTAATGCCGTTGCAGCCGCTGTGCCACCTGCCCCAGCTTGATGCCGACGATCCGTTTCATCGCCTCGCGCCCCAGCGGGCGGTAAATCAGCGTCTGGAAGCGTGCCAGCAGCGCCGGCTGGAAGTGGTCGCGCAGGATCGGCCGCAGTAGTTCCTGCAAATCCGCCTCCGATGCCGCCGGACGTTCCTCCAGCAGTTGCATGAGGTGGTCGCTGCCCAGATTGGCGGTCATCACGATGACGGTATTGCGAAAATCAATTTCCCGCCCTTCACCGTCGCGCATCATGCCGCGGTCAAAGACCTGATAGAACAGGTTCAGCACGTCGCGGTGCGCCTTTTCGACTTCATCCAGCAGCACCACGCTGTACGGCCGTTTGCGCACTGCTTCGGTCAGCACGCCGCCCTGCCCGTAGCCCACATACCCCGGCGGCGAGCCTTTCAGTTGCGAGACGGTGTGCGCTTCCTGATATTCCGACAGGTTGATGGTGATCAGCGATTTCTCACCGCCGAACAGTTCATCGGCCAGCGCCAGCGCGGTCTCGGTTTTCCCTACCCCGCTCGGCCCCGCCAGCAAAAACACCCCCAGCGGGCCGTTCTCCGGCGTCAGCCCGGTTTTGGCGGCGCGCAGCCGTTGTGCCAGCGCCAGCAGCGCCGCCTCCTGCCCGATCACCCGCTGCCCCAGTTGCTGCTCCAGTTGCAGCAGGTGGGTCTGTTCGTCTTTTAACAGGCTGCCCAGCGGCACGCCGGTCCAGTCGGCGATGACCGTCGCCACGGTGCGCGCATCCACGTCCAGCGACAGCAGCGGCAGGCAGCCTTGCAGCTCGCGCAGTTGCTGGTGCACCGCGTTGCGATCCACCACCCGCCCCGCATCCTGACGCAACGCCAGCAACCGTTGGGTCAGTTCACGCTCCTGCTGGTATTGCTGCGTCAGCCGGGTGTGCTGCTGTTGCAACAGCGTGCGGCGGTCGTTGATGTCGGCCAGCCGCGCCGGGTTGAGCTCCGCGCTGAGCAGCGTATCCTGCTCTATCGCCTGCTGCTCCAGCGCCAGCGCCGCCAGTTCGGCCTGCACCTGCACCAGCGCCTCCGGCTCGGTGTCCAGACTCATGCGTACCCGGGCGCTGGCGGTGTCCAGCAGGTCGACCGCCTTGTCCGGCAGCTGGCGGCCGGTCAGGTAGCGGCGTGATAAGCTCACCGCCGCCTGCACCGCCGAGTCCTGAATATGTACGCCGTGGTGGCTGGCGTAGCGTTCCTTCAGCCCGCGCAGCATCAGGCAGGCGGTGGCGTCGTCCGGTTCATCGACTTTCACGGTCTGAAAACGGCGCTCCAGCGCCGCATCGCGCTCAAAATACTGTTTGTATTCGCTCCAGGTGGTGGCCGCGATGGTGCGCAGTTCGCCGCGGGCCAGCGCCGGTTTCAGCAGGTTGGCGGCATCGGCCCCGCCCGCCTGATTGCCCGCACCAATCAGGGTGTGCGCTTCGTCGATAAACAGCAGCACCGGCGTCGGCGACTGCTGTACCGCCTCAATCACGTTTTTCAGCCGCTGTTCGAACTCGCCTTTCACCCCGGCCCCCGCCTGCAACAGCCCCAAATCCAGGGTGCGCAGGCTGACCGTTTTCAGGCTGTCCGGCACGTTGCCCTCGCTAATGCGCAACGCCAGCCCTTCCACCAGCGCGGTTTTGCCGACGCCCGGCTCGCCCACCAGCAACGGGTTGTTTTTGCGGCGGCGGGAGAGGATGTCCACCATCTGGCGGATTTCGCTGTCTCGGCCAAAGACCGGGTCGATGCTGCCCGCTTTCGCTT
>NZ_JBNNGK010000041.1:0-3768 GCF_050268245.1 Serratia sp. NPDC078593
GTGGAAGGGATGGACGTCAATCTGTCACTGGTTTCGCAGATGCCGAAGGCAAAATCTTAAGGCGGGCAATCAGGGATGAAAATTTATCGTCCATTGTGGAACGAGGGAGCATTGCTGTCCCCTCAGCAGTTTCAACAGCAGTCTGAGTGGGAAGCGTTGTCCCGTACCGGTGTGGCTAACCGCGGCAGTGCATTCCCCTGGGGCGTCGGACATGTCGAACTAGATGAAGCCATGCTGGCGTCAGGTCGCGTTCAGGCGCAGTCGGTGCGATTGTGGCTCCCGGATGACACGCTGATTGATACCCGGCACAGTGATCTGCCACCGGCTCCCCGCGAGATTGAAGCCCCGGCTTCAGCAGACAATGCCCCGGTGACGGTGTATGTGGCGTTGCCGGTAATGCAGGCGGGGATTGTCAATGTGCTGACTGATACGGTGCCAGCGGAGCGCCCGCTGCGCTATGTCGAAGCCTGGGAAAACATTGCTGATCGTTTCAGCCAAGAAGAAGAGCCGATGGCAGTGGCCCGCTTCAATCTGGCCTTTCGGTTCGGGCATGAAGACAATGGTGCTTGGGACACCTGCGCCGTTGCCCGCCTGTTACGAGACGGGCAGGGGGGCTGGCGTCAGGATCCGGATTTTATCCCGCCGATAGCATTATTCTCGGCCAGTCGTGGCCTGTGTGAACGACTGGCACTGTTAAACCGCCAGCTGCGCTCACGCCGTCAGCGCCTGATGTCTATGCGCCGAGAGAGTAATGATCGGATGGCTGATTTTGCGGTCGCCGATGTTTCACTGTTCTGGCTGCTGAATGCCCTGAACTCCCATGCTCGTGTGCTCGCCGAGTTTGAACGTTTCCCAAACAGGCACCCCGAGCTGGTCTGGGCAGAGTTGGCTCGTCTGGCCGGCAGTATGCTGACCTTCTCGCTGGATCATGATCTGGATGCCATTCCTGGCTACGACCACAGCACGCCGGAAAAGACCTTCCCGCCGTTATTTGATCTCATCAGCGAGCTGCTTGAAGCAAGTCTGCCGTCTCGTGTGGTGGCAGTCAAAATGGACAGGATGGATCCGGAAACTTGGAAAGCGGTGCTGCATGATATTCGCCTGCGTGATGAAGCCGACTTTTATCTGTCTGTGCGAAGTAACCAGCCAGCTTGGCAGATTGCCGAACGCTTTGCGGAAGTTTGTATTGCCGGGGCACCGGCCAGTGTCGGTGAGGTCTCGGGTCTGGCTGTGGAAGGCATAGGTCTTATTGCGCTCAGCCGTGTGCCTGCTGCTCTGCCGGTACGTTTGGAGAACCAGTACTTTGTCCTGGATATGGAGAGCGATGCCGCGCGTGAAATGCTGGATCAGGGGGTCTGTGTGTTCTATGTCCCGTCCGTGCTCGGTGAGCTGGAGCTGGAACTGTTTGCGGTGCTGCGCTCATGAAAAAAGACACCGATATTGATGCTCTGATGGCAGAAACTTGGCTGACCGTGGCGCAGTTGCGCCACGGTGGTGAAGTTACTGATGGTCCGGCGCTTTATGCTGCCTGTAAAGGACAGGTAGACAGTGTGCGTGAAGCGCTGAAGCGTGCCGGGTTTGATAGTGAAAGCATTGATCACATCACCTATGCTCAGTGCGCCCTGCTGGACGAAACGGTTCTGAACCGTAAACCGATACAGAGGGCGTCAGCTTCTGATGCCGGTGAGGCGGAACCTACGGGGATCTCTTCCTCTTATGAACGTGCGGGCGATACGCAGAAAGTCATGCTGGATGCCGCTCAGAAAGCGTGGCGTTCAGCGCCACTGCAGACGGTCTATTTTGGTTCATTGCGTGCCGGTGGCGCATTGTATGGTCGTATCGCGGAAGTGCTGCGCCAACCGGCCCCAGAGCCGGCAGTACTGACCTGCTACCAGCGGGTGCTGGCGTTGGGATTCCAGGGCCAGTACAGCCTGTCCGGTGTGGGGCAATCCCGTCGTGATGAGGTTATCTCGGCGCTCAATGAACGCGTACCTCCACTCGAGACTGGTGCATCCCTAGTGGTGCACAAAACTGGACGGCGTCGCTACAACCTGCTGCGTTCCGTCTGGTTCTGGATTGTGGTGGCGGTCGTGCTGACTGGCGCGGTGTGGCTGGGGGGGCATTTGTGGCTGCAGGACCTGCTGCACCAGCAATTGCCGGTGCAACGCTGATGGGGGGACGAATGTTCGTCCGCGCGGCGCTTCCAGTGTTGGTCTGTCTGGTTGGCGTATTGTGGCTGGTATGGGGGTTCTTGCCATGGATGGTGATGGGCAAATCACTGCTGACGTTGGCTGTACTGCTCGTTGCCGGGTGGGTGACCTACCGACGTTATTGCCACCTGCAGCCTACGCAGCAGGTGGATGACGCGAGTTTTCTCCCGCCGGAAGAGCATACCGGACCGGTGGTACTGGTATGCGGGGATGTGAATGACAATATGTTCGCATTGGGGCCATTTCGTCACACGACGCAGGGTTGGTACCTACGGATCACCGACCTGACAGAATTGACGGGGCTTGCCACACGTCTGCTGGCCCGTACGCCGATGATGGCCGGGCAACTTGCGGTCATGTACCGCTGTTTGCCGGACCGTCATGATGATGAGGCCCTGTTACGAGCTTCCCTAAAAGCGCTGCGTCTGCAGGTGAAACAGCTTTGCGAACTGACTGGCTATGACGTCCCGGTGGTGCTGAACGCGGAGTTCAGCGGTCCGGAGACGCCCTGGATAGTGGCGCGGGGTAATACGTTACTGGCGTGCCCGAATGATGAACCGGCGATCGCGCTCAGTGAATGGCAGCGTGCAGCGCAGACCGCCACCGTCCAGCCGTTTCTGATGCAGGCTACGGCGATGCTTCATACGCTCATGCTGGATGAGCTGGGAAAATCCGACAGGCTGTGCCCTGCAGTTCGGCCGTTTGCGGTGACTCTGCGTCTTGGACAGGTACAGACCGCCGCTAGCGCCCTGTGGCCACAGTGGCTGTTTCGTCTGACTCGTATCTCTCCCGCCACCCGGGTGGGTGTGTATGAACCTCGCTGGCATTTTGCCGACCCTGTTCTGCCGCTCCTGATGCCGTATACCACGCCGTTACAAGGTGGCAAAACCAGGCGTCGAGTTGTAATGGTGCTGCTGTTGTGCGCACTCAGCGCGCTCGCCTTATCCATCCTGCATAACCAGGCCCTGATCCGCCAGGTGGCTACAGATCTGCAACGTTGGCAGGCCATTCCAATGGATCACTACGGCCCGAAAGCACAGTCACTGCATGCCCTGCAGCAGGACGTGTTGTTACTGGAACGCTGGCAGCGTCAGGGGGTGCCACAACGATATGGTTTGGGACTGTATCCGGGCGAACGGCTGTGGCTCGCGGTTCAGCAAGCCATAGATACCTATGTGCCGCCACCACCTCCACCGCCCCCGCCGGAAAAACCCCAACCGAAGCCAGCGCCAAAAATTGTGCGCCTCGACAGCTTGTCGCTGTTTGATTCCGGCAAAGCGGCGCTCAAAACCGGTTCAACCAAGGTACTGGTCAATGCGCTGGTGGGCATCAAGGCCAAACCGGGCTGGCTGATTGTGGTCAGCGGCCATACCGATAACACCGGCAACCCCACACTGAACCAAACCCTCTCGCAACAGCGCGCCGAATCGGTGCGCGACTGGATGCGTGATACCGGGGACGTGCCGGAAAGCTGTTTTGCGGTGCAGGGTTACGGCGAAAGCCGCCCTGTTGCCACCAACGACACCCCGGAAGGCCGCGCGCTGAATCGGCGTGTCGA
>NZ_JBNNGK010000042.1:0-1795 GCF_050268245.1 Serratia sp. NPDC078593
TACGCGCCAGCGTGCCTTCTCCCGAAGTTACGGCACCATTTTGCCTAGTTCCTTCACCCGAGTTCTCTCAAGCGCCTGGGTATTCTCTACCTGACCACCTGTGTCGGTTTGGGGTACGATTTTGTGTTACCTGATGCTTAGAGGCTTTTCCTGGAAGCAGGGCATCAACTACTTCTGCACCGTAGTGCATCGTCATCACGCCTCAGGGTTGAATAAGCAACCGGATTTACCAAGTCACTCCCCCTACACGCTTAAACCGGGACAACCGTCGCCCGGCTAGCCTAGCCTTCTCCGTCCCCCCTTCGCAGTAACACCAAGTACAGGAATATTAACCTGTTTCCCATCGACTACGCTTTTCAGCCTCGCCTTAGGGGTCGACTCACCCTGCCCCGATTAACGTTGGACAGGAACCCTTGGTCTTCCGGCGTGCGGGTTTTTCACCCGCATTATCGTTACTTATGTCAGCATTCGCACTTCTGATACCTCCAGCAGACCTCACAGTCCACCTTCGCAGGCTTACAGAACGCTCCCCTACCCAACAACGCCTAAGCGTCGCTGCCGCAGCTTCGGTGCATGGTTTAGCCCCGTTACATCTTCCGCGCAGGCCGACTCGACCAGTGAGCTATTACGCTTTCTTTAAATGATGGCTGCTTCTAAGCCAACATCCTGGCTGTCTGTGCCTTCCCACATCGTTTCCCACTTAACCATGACTTTGGGACCTTAGCTGGCGGTCTGGGTTGTTTCCCTCTTCACGACGGACGTTAGCACCCGCCGTGTGTCTCCCGTGATAACATTCTTCGGTATTCGGAGTTTGCATCGGTTTGGTAAGCCGGGATGGCCCCCTAGCCGAAACAGTGCTCTACCCCCGAAGATGAGTTCACGAGGCGCTACCTAAATAGCTTTCGGGGAGAACCAGCTATCTCCCGGTTTGATTGGCCTTTCACCCCCAGCCACAAGTCATCCGCTAATTTTTCAACATTAGTCGGTTCGGTCCTCCAGTTAGTGTTACCCAACCTTCAACCTGCCCATGGCTAGATCACCGGGTTTCGGGTCTATACCTTGCAACTAGACGCCCAGTTAAGACTCGGTTTCCCTACGGCTCCCCTATTCGGTTAACCTTGCTACAAAATATAAGTCGCTGACCCATTATACAAAAGGTACGCAGTCACCCAACTAGTAGGCTCCCACTGCTTGTACGTACACGGTTTCAGGTTCTATTTCACTCCCCTCGCCGGGGTTCTTTTCGCCTTTCCCTCACGGTACTGGTTCACTATCGGTCAGTCAGGAGTATTTAGCCTTGGAGGATGGTCCCCCCATATTCAGACAGGATGTCACGTGTCCCGCCCTACTCATCGAACTCACAGCTCATGCATTTTAGTGTACGGGACTATCACCCTTTACTGTGCGACTTTCCAGACGCTTCCACTAACACAAGAGCTGATTCAGGTTCTGGGCTCCTCCCCGTTCGCTCGCCGCTACTGGGGGAATCTCGGTTGATTTCTTTTCCTCGGGGTACTTAGATGTTTCAGTTCCCCCGGTTCGCCTCCTGCCACTATGTATTCATGACAGGATAGTGTGTCGAAACACACTGGGTTTCCCCATTCGGGTATCGCCGGTTGTTGCGGTTCATATCACCTTACCGACGCTTATCGCAGATTAGCACGCCCTTCATCGCCTCTGACTGCCTAGGCATCCACCGTGTACGCTTAGTCACTTAACCTCACAACCCGAAGGTGTCTTTCAACACGCTCGCGCTGTTACATTTGAGAGACTCTATGACAGGTTACTTCTTACC
>NZ_JBNNGK010000042.1:1890-3658 GCF_050268245.1 Serratia sp. NPDC078593
CTGCTCGTTACTTTTCATCAGACAATCTGTGTGGACACTTCACAATCAAATATCGTTAGGTAAGGAGGTGATCCAACCGCAGGTTCCCCTACGGTTACCTTGTTACGACTTCACCCCAGTCATGAATCACAAAGTGGTAAGCGCCCTCCCGAAGGTTAAGCTACCTACTTCTTTTGCAACCCACTCCCATGGTGTGACGGGCGGTGTGTACAAGGCCCGGGAACGTATTCACCGTAGCATTCTGATCTACGATTACTAGCGATTCCGACTTCACGGAGTCGAGTTGCAGACTCCGATCCGGACTACGACGTACTTTATGAGGTCCGCTTACTCTCGCAAGTTCGCTTCTCTTTGTATACGCCATTGTAGCACGTGTGTAGCCCTACTCGTAAGGGCCATGATGACTTGACGTCATCCCCACCTTCCTCCAGTTTGTCACTGGCAGTCTCCTTTGAGTTCCCGGCCGAACCGCTGGCAACAAAGGATAAGGGTTGCGCTCGTTGCGGGACTTAACCCAACATTTCACAACACGAGCTGACGACAGCCATGCAGCACCTGTCTCAGAGTTCCCGAAGGCACCAATCCATCTCTGGAAAGTTCTCTGGATGTCAAGAGTAGGTAAGGTTCTTCGCGTTGCATCGAATTAAACCACATGCTCCACCGCTTGTGCGGGCCCCCGTCAATTCATTTGAGTTTTAACCTTGCGGCCGTACTCCCCAGGCGGTCGACTTAACGCGTTAGCTCCGGAAGCCACGCCTCAAGGGCACAACCTCCAAGTCGACATCGTTTACAGCGTGGACTACCAGGGTATCTAATCCTGTTTGCTCCCCACGCTTTCGCACCTGAGCGTCAGTCTTCGTCCAGGGGGCCGCCTTCGCCACCGGTATTCCTCCAGATCTCTACGCATTTCACCGCTACACCTGGAATTCTACCCCCCTCTACGAGACTCTAGCTTGCCAGTTTCAAATGCAGTTCCCACGTTAAGCGCGGGGATTTCACATCTGACTTAACAAACCGCCTGCGTGCGCTTTACGCCCAGTAATTCCGATTAACGCTTGCACCCTCCGTATTACCGCGGCTGCTGGCACGGAGTTAGCCGGTGCTTCTTCTGCGAGTAACGTCAATCCAACAACGTATTAAGTTATTGGCCTTCCTCCTCGCTGAAAGTGCTTTACAACCCGAAGGCCTTCTTCACACACGCGGCATGGCTGCATCAGGCTTGCGCCCATTGTGCAATATTCCCCACTGCTGCCTCCCGTAGGAGTCTGGACCGTGTCTCAGTTCCAGTGTGGCTGGTCATCCTCTCAGACCAGCTAGGGATCGTCGCCTAGGTGAGCCGTTACCCCACCTACTAGCTAATCCCATCTGGGCACATCCGATGGTGTGAGGCCCGAAGGTCCCCCACTTTGGTCCGAAGACGTTATGCGGTATTAGCTACCGTTTCCAGTAGTTATCCCCCTCCATCGGGCAGTTTCCCAGACATTACTCACCCGTCCGCCGCTCGCCGGCAAAGTAGCAAGCTACTTTCCGCTGCCGCTCGACTTGCATGTGTTAGGCCTGCCGCCAGCGTTCAATCTGAGCCATGATCAAACTCTTCAATTAAAAGCTTGATTTGCTTCAACTCGTGAAGCGGTGCTCAAAGATTTACTGCATGAATTTTACTTCAGTTAGTCACTCTTCAAGACTTGATATTTTTTTGCATCCGAGGATGCTGGATATCGTCTTGTGAGTGCCCACACAGATTGTCTGATAAATTGTTAAAGAGCAG
>NZ_JBNNGK010000043.1:0-3505 GCF_050268245.1 Serratia sp. NPDC078593
GTATGGCCGCTGACCACAATCAGCCAGCCCGGTTTGGCCTTGATGCCCACCAGCGCATTGACCAGTACCTTGGTTGAACCGGTTTTGAGCGCCGCCTTGCCGGAATCAAACAGCGACAGGCTGTCGAGGCGCACAGTCTTCGGCCCCGGCACAATCTTTTGGATCACCGGTGGTGGAGGTGGCGGTGGTGCCCAATCACTCATCGCGGCCTCTAGCGGCGCGACCAGACGCCCCCCTTGATAAAGCCCCACTCGATAGCGCAACGGTTCACCCCGGCGCTGCCAGTCATCCAGCTTGCGCGCATCCGCCCGCAGCGTCTGCTGTGCCTGAAGTTTAGGGGCTGGCGGTTTGCCACTCAGGTGGTGATAGAGCGCAAGATGATCGCCCACGCTACGAATCAGGCGCTGGTTGTTGATAAACGACGCCAGCATCGCCAATATCAGGAAAGCCCCCCCTGACAGGCCGACATAGCGCCAGAACTGCATCCGGCGGCTGATCCCGCGGCGGCGGGGCAAATTTGCCAGCAACAGTTCCGGCAGCGGCAGCGGCTCTGCCTGCGCAGCGACGTTTGGCGATAAGGTCGTCACGCTGGCAATATGCTGTTGCCACAGGTTATCGCTCTGACCATCAACCGGAACCATGCCGATCCCCTGAGCACAAACGTTCAGCGCGGGCAACGCCCCCTCACGTACCGTCCACACGCTATCAACCGCCGCTCTTTGCCAGTCCAACACGCTATCAAGCCACAACACGCTGCCAAGGCGCATAAAACGCGTCTCGGCATCACTTTCTCTGATCCAGTCAGCAAGCGACAGATTCCCTTGACCCGGCTGATAGACCTGCATCCCCGCGTGGTTACTGGCCGTAGTAAACCAGACTGCCGATTCCTCATCGCCCCCCGGCGGTGAAACCCAAGTGACTGTCCAAAGCGGTGGTAAACCACCAAGCCACGCGCGGCACTGCACAATCGCTCTTTGCCAGCCCCGCAGGCGCTGGGTGAACTCATCCTGAGAGTGATGGCACTCGGGCAAGAGCGCCAGCATGACGGAGATTTGCGCTACCAACGCCGGGCGAACTCTTGTCAAGTGCTGTACCAGCAGTGGCAATTGCTCCGCCGCATTGACCTGCAAGAACCACCCCTGACGGGTTTCACGGTGCCGCTCGCCTGCGGCAAACAGCGGTGTGCTGTCGCCACAAACCAGCACAACCGCCCCCTGAAAATCTTCCGGCGGCAGACTGCCGTCATTGATGTCACTCACGCCGTCATGACGCAGGCGAGCGACACCCCACTGCCGCCACAGCATCACGCCACAAATCAAGAGCACCAGCAGGCTGAGCATGCCCCGGCTGCCTGTCGACAGCGGCCAGAACCCCCAAATTAACCACAGTGCCAGCAGTCCGTTCAGGGCCGTCAGCAGGCTCAGGTAAACATCACGCATCGCTTACCCCGGCCTGATTATCTGGTTCACCATTTCGGTGAGAGAGGACGAGAGGAAAAACCACAGTGCGGCTAACGCCACCACGCCCGCAATCCAGGAACACCAATACAGGCGGCGACCGCCGTGCAACCGTGAGGCGCTGACCACGATCGGTGCATCCTGCGCCAAGGTGAACGGCGGCACCCGCTGCCCTAACAGGCGGATCACATCTTCACGACGCTGGTCATCCTGCGCCCGATACTGGCCGACAAAACCCAGCTGTAAAGTGCGGTACAGGCAGCACAGTACTGCCATATCCGGCGCACTTTCCTTGAGGATATGGCGGATCCGTTCCCACAGTTCCTCCCCAGCGTTCAAGGTGCCAAAGAAGTGAGCCTGTAAGGGATCCCGACGCCAGGCAAGATAACCATCATCGGCGGCGCCACGGTTAAGTACGCTTTCATCCAGCAAAGCACACAGCGCATAGAGCATCTGATCGCAACTCGCTTCGCTGTAACCGGCCTCAGTCAGCGCGCTGCGGGCATCCCCAACCAAGCGGCAGGCGCGACGATACAGGCTTTCACCGTCGCGCACTTCCTGCCCACTACGCAGTTGACTGGCCATCAGCCAGCCCGGATAGAAAATACGTTCTAGTTGTTTGAGATCGGATGGTTTCATTTACGCAGTACCGCATACAGTTCCAGTTTCACCTCACCCAGTGATTTCGGGGTGTAGAACGTACAGCTGCCGGCGTCGAGCATCGCCCGGGCAGAGTCCGTGCTCAGATCGAGTGAGAAATACTGGTTTTCAAGACGTAAAGGAATCGCCGCCGGAACGTGGCTCAGTGGTTTAATCACCATGCCGCTCAGCGCCACGTTCACCACATCAGAGACGTCGGCAAAGCTACCTGCCTTACACAGCTGCGGGAATTTGACCTGCAACTCAGCATTCGGCATGGAAGAACGTACGGAAAGATAGAAGTCCGCGCCTTCACGCAGACGGGCATCGTGTAGCGATCCTTTCCAGATTTGCTCATCATTTTCAAGCTGAATGCTGACGACACGAGACGGCAGGCTGGCTTCCAGTAGCTTATCGAGCAGTGCCAACAGCGGCGGGAATACCTGTTCTGGCGCATCATGTTGATAATCAGGAATATCACCAATGTCATGCTCAAGCGAGAACGTCAGCAAACTGCCGGCAAGGCGTGCCAGTTCCCGATACAGCAGTTCTGGATGGCGCGTAGGCGCCTGTAACAGCTCCTTCAATACCGGCTCGGCACCGTTCAGGGCATTGAGCAGCCAAAACAGTGACACATCGGCCACGGCAAAATCGGCCATCCGTTCGTTACTTTCCCGGCGCATCGCCATCAAACGCTGGCGTCGCGCCTGTAAACGTTTCAGTAACGCACCAAGCTCAGCCATCAGCCATGGGCTGGCGGACACAGCGAGTAACGGCGGAATAAACGTCGCATCACGGCTCCACTGCCCCTGGGCATTGCGCACCAGACGTGTCACCGGGCAGGTCAGCCAGGCGCTATTTTCCTGGCTGGCGAGGCGTAACGTCATCGCATGGCGAAGGATCGCCAGCTCGCCGCGTTCGCTACCGGCCAACTCTTGCACCTGCACGCGCTCTGCTTTCCAACGACGCGGGCGTTCACTGTCACCGCCGTCGTCAAGATTGCCGCCATTGGCACTGAGCAACGGCAGCGCCAGCAATACTTCAACGCTAGCCTGCGCCCCTATTGCAGACAAATCACACACCGGTGGCAGATTGTCCGATAGGTCGGTATCAACCAAGGTGCCATCAGGGAAACGCACCACCAGTCGGGTCGCATTGAGTCGAGATAATGCCAGCCCGGCATCGTCGAATTCCGCAACCTGTACGCCCCACGGATGAGCCAACCCCATACGCGCGACCGTATCGGTCACATACGCATCCCACAGTGCCTGCTGCTGAAACTGTTGCGGCGCCAGAAAGGCGCCGTCTTCCCATAATGGACGATAAATTTTCATCCCTGATTGCCCGCCTTAAGATTTTGCCTTCGGCATCTGCGAAACCAGTGACAGATTGACGTCCATCCCTTCCAC
>NZ_JBNNGK010000044.1:0-3011 GCF_050268245.1 Serratia sp. NPDC078593
GCGTCTGTTACGTCCGGTCATAATGTCACCTGTTTTGACTGTGAGGTGATGATACCACCTCTATTCAGGTGGCCAAATTCAGTGTGCCACTACAATCAGGTAAAACCAGCCTTCATGAATTAGCTTATGGCATTACGGGTATTGGATGCGGAGCTCCTACAACTCGTAACCCACATAACCGTCATTATCTGGCAGGAGGCAGTAGCTCAGGCAGTGCCGCTGCCGTAGCGGCGGGTCTAGTGCCTGCCGCTTTGGGGACGGACACTGGCGGTTCCGTACGTATCCCGGCCGCCGTGTGTGGGATTGTAGGTTTTCGGCCAACTACTGGGCGTTATCCTCATGGCGGATTAATTCGTATTTCTCCGTCACGGGATACCATTGGGTTGATGGCTCGTGATGTCGATGACATTTTATTGCTAGATGAGTTAATTACAGGAGAACTTCATACCATCACGCCTTTTGCCGCGCCCGTTGCAGCATTACGACTCGCAATTCCTCAACCGTCATGGCAATGCTTGGATGCCGAGGTCGCTCGAGTTACCAGTCGCGCGCTGAATATATTGGAACGTGCAGGATGTGTGCTGGTTGACACTGGGCCAGCAATACATGCGGGCCTAGCAGAGGAATGGCTCGATGTCGCGATGAAAATTCCATTGGCGGAAACGCCAGGCGCTATTGCAGCCTATCTTCGAGAAAGCAAGTGTGACGCCGAGTTCGACGAAATTATTAATGATATTGCTGCGCCCGATGTACGAACCATATTAATGCCGTTGCTCAAAGAGCGGATCGCACCGGCAGATTATCAGGCGCTTATAGCTAAGCAGCACAATTTACGCTGCGCCGCATTATTGGCGCGCCGAAAATATCATACGGATGTAGTCATAATGCCCACCACCATTTTACCAGCGGCACCTAGTGACATCGGTGATGAGGTGAAAGTAAACGGTAAGTCTATGTCTACTTTCCAAGCCTATATACGAAATACAGCTCCCAGCACGATTCTCGGCGTGCCATCCGTGACCATACCTGCGGGATTTACTGCAGGTGGATTACCTGTCGGACTACAGATGGATGGTGTACCAGGTGGTGATACGCAGTTGTTGATGCAGGCCCGATATTGTATGCAATTACTCCATCCAACCTTAACGAGATAATAAAGGAGCCGTTATGTTCTCCCCTGATAATGTACTGGATAGTGGCAATCTGCCTAATCCGCTTGCTGATGCGCAACTTATTGATGATATTGCACATCCAGAATCGTTAATTTATCTGAGCCTTGGCGAGACTTGGTTACCCCCCGCCAATGGCCTCGTCCAGGCGTTGAGCCATATACCAGAATATGCTCACGGATATACGCTTTCACCATATGGTCTGCCTGCGCTGCGCAGAACGCTACGCGAATACATAGTTCGGACCCACAATCTGCCTGAAAGAGATAATTTTGATGTTGCCGTCAGTCAGGTTGGCACCCGCGGGGCTATGGCCAATTTTGCTCAATTATTGCTAACAAAGTGGGACAGTGAACCAACGGCACTGGTGCCGACACCAGGATGGGATTATGCGGGAGTACTCACGCCACTTGGGTATCACGTGAAGGAATATCCTTTGCTTGCCGAAAGAGGATGGCAACCCAACCCAGATGAGATCGAAAAAGATATGAAAAGCGGCACCTTATTGGTTATAAATGCTCAGCATAATCCTACCGGAGCTAACTGGTCGCCGCAAATTTTAGCGCGTCTGATGAGTTCTGCCATAGAACGGGGCTGCGCTATCCTGATCGACGATGCCTACTATGCAATTCACGACCCTGACGTCTCACCCGGTAATGCTTTACAGATACTCCTTGATTTATCACATGCAACTTCGGCCCCTCCTTGGCTTGCTGTGCGTACATTAGGAAAGCAGTTTCGCTGTAATGGATGGGGTATTGGTGCTTTGACAGGGCATCCCGATACACTTGCCGAATTAGCCTACATAGCGCATCAGCGCTCGTATGGCAGTGGATTACCGCTGCAGCACGCAATGGCAAGTTGGCTGGAAAATCCTGCAGCAGATCTTTATGTAAATCAGTTATGCGCCCATTATGCAGAAATGAGAAAACATGCCTGCCACCATCTCATCCAACACCTCGGCTTCCCTATTGATTCAGTACATTCCGGCCAATGCACCTCTTATATGCGGTTTCAGGTACCACAACGCTTTATCGTAAATAATGATGAAGATAATTACCGTAAGTGTTGTCTAAAAGCAGGCGTTCTACCAGGGAGAGGAAGTATGACCCGCATCCCACTTCACGGAGAGGCCGTTTATGTGAGGATTCATCTTGGACACTCCGCTGATATCATTGATCTTGCTTTTAAACGGCTGGGGCTCATGGGGTTAGGTTGGGATTAGAGATCTTGGTAAGTCAAGTCGTTAGATAATTATATTTCGGTAATTCCTCTTTCCAAATTAATCGACACCCACAAACAGTATGACTAAAATCTACTTCAACAGTTACTGTTTGTTAAAAAACAGTAACTGTTGAACATATAATCGCTAAAAATACCAGATATTGGATCAAGGAACATAACCAATAGATGTTTTAAGGTAGTTACGAATTTCCTCTTCAGAAAAATTGGGTTCCTCAATACCACTGTTAACTAAAAACCTTTTAACATTGCTATAATCCCATCGATAAGCGTCTTGGCAGAGTTCAACTGTGGAAAGCCCATCTTCCAAATGATCCTTAAAAAGACTAAGCAGGGGATATAGTGGAGCCTGAGTGTCATTTTCCCACAAAGATAACCACCCATAAAAAGGTATTGTTTTAAAACTAAATCCAAAATACTTTTCTAATAACTGGAAAAATCCTTTTAAGGTTAAATTATTCTCTCCTTCATGGATAAGGTTAAATTTATACCCTACCGCTTTGGGGTGTAGTGGCACACTGAATTTGGCCACCTGAATAGAGGTGGTATCATCACCTCACAGTCAAAACAGGTGACATTATGACCGGACGTAACAGACGC
>NZ_JBNNGK010000045.1:0-2864 GCF_050268245.1 Serratia sp. NPDC078593
GGTTGGCAATGAGTCGTTTTATTATCGAGTTCGGTGACCGCTTAGACGGTCATCTTTAATACGTTGGCAGTTACACAGAATTATGGACAGGCTCCCAGATTATCATGAAATGTGAATAAATGCCTAATTACTATATACACCTTTGCTATTATGGCTAATAATATGGTGACGGGTAACTCCCCCCCCTAACTTACAATTTTTATAGAAACTAAGATTTTTAATTAATTAAAAACGAGTATACACTTGAGATATTATTTTGGAATTACACAAATATAAATAGTCTGCCGAAAAAATTTATAGCGTTAAGAATACCACTAACGTATATAGCACATTGAGAGTAAATAGTTTATATCTCGCAGCGGTACTGATTCGTACAACTCTTCTCCTTGCATACCCCAAACGCCCCACTTTCGCAAGTACTGCAATAATGTAGAATCAAATACCCCTGATACTATAATCCGAGGGCAGTACTTCATAATGTTCTTCAGCAGTGCTGGAAAGCTGCTTTTGTATAATTGAGTACTGAACAAGGTTTCATCGATCTTAACTACTTCAAACATGGAACTAACGCCAGTTCGAACATTCACATTCCCAGCACCAAAATAATTAAGGAAAAGTGCATTACTACCATGTGAAAGTGATCTTAGATCTGGATTCTTTAACCCCTGTTCAATCTTTGGAAAATCCTCTGAGATCTGCATTTTAACATATGGCATTGATTGCAGAAGTACTTGAATGTATGCGTCATGCCTCAAGATCAATGCAGTGCTCTGATCGATACTGAGAGAACAAAACAGTTTATTTTCAAGGAAAAACTCTTCTTCATTGCTAATGAAATGTATTAAATCAATTAAATAAGCTCTTTTTTCGTGGATAGACCAGCCTTGCATTATCTCCGCTGGTGCTGGATTAAGCACGTTAAAACCATTTTCCTGAAATTTAGTCAGTACTTCCACCCCAAGCAACTTCTGATCTGTGCTCATTACAGGTTGAGCAAAGTATTGAGTAATCATCTCTGGCTATCCTGATTTTTTATGTACTGGTTTTTTATTATACCAGGCTAGCCAACAGCTAACTAACACGGTTAAAAAACGGCCTATTTTTACTTTGCATATGTAATCCCTTGAATTTTCTAGTTCAGTCAGGCAGGTCTAGGGTTTGATTATTTTATGATCTAAAGGCTGGTAACTGTAGCGATGGTGAAAAGCGGCCTTAGCTACATAGCCTTTACCCGCTAGGTAAATCAATAGGTAAAAGTGATCAGATGTTGGTTGGTATTCAGTAAACATCAGAAGTATGGTTCGGGTTTGCCACCTAAACGATATCAAAGAGCCACTAAGGCCGTTTATCGGTTATTGGTGGGGAGTGTGTCTGCATTTGAGAGAAATCGCGTTCAGGGCTTTCTAAATGCTTTACCGGAAACACCATCATAGAAAGGGAATGGCTGGATCGGGTTCGCTTCGCTCTGTGCAGTACTGATAATTGTTTTACAGTAACTGGAATGACAGATAATTGGGTAGTACTTGCCATAATCAGGTTGTCTTACAGGAAGGGCTTGAACAGCCCGATAACAGCGACAAGGAGCCATGCGACGCGTAGTTACTCACGGAGACTTTAGGCCGCAGGCCGACCCAAATCACTTTGATAAAGTCGCTTTGTCGGTACTGTCATCTGTCTGAGCAAAGCGAGTAGTAACGCCTTGCGTTGTTTCGAGTACTCGCGAGAAAAACGCAAAGTTAAGATCTATTATTTGTTTTAACAAGGGCAAGGCCGGAGGCGTTGACCTTCTTATAATGAGTAATAGTAATAAATTCACTTAATAATTAAGGTTATAAATTAAGTTATTTTATTATTATAGTTACCCTAATTAATTTCAATATAAAATACTGTTACAAATCAATTAATTAAACTTTGTATATTGCATCTAAAAGGTCCAAAAAAGTGGCTTAAGGAATATAGCACCGGATCTACCAAAAAAAGTCACCCTAATTCTTTAAACCTGTTAAGTACTCGATCATAGCGTCTAGTGGTTTCTTGCTCTTGATCATCTGGCGTAGTTCGGCAGTCTGCTCCGTACTGAGATACTGGCTATCGTCCGGTACAAGTAGCTGTACACCCTTCTGGTGAGCATCTCGCATCGCCTTAGAGACTGCCACGCATACACGCTTATAGACTTTGATACTCTCGGCTGAAAGCGGCCTTGTACGCTTGTTCACTGTACGTAGGTCTAGGTAGTGCCGCACTGTTGCTAAACTGATCTCATTCATCGAACGGATCAGATAGAAAATATCACGTATAGCATACTTCCTTCGGCTACTTTTCATTTCACCATCAATTACACTCTTTAGTATGTTACGCCCATCATCAGTTAGATATGCGTAGTTTCTTGTTCCATCGAATAGTAGTACCAGTTCTGAATTGTCATGTTTAATTTCTTTTCTTGCCATAAATAATCCTGTAAATCACTAATTAAGACTGGTCTGATTTGTTCAAGCATTCAGGCCATTTTTATTATTTTGCTTAGATGTCGGAAATTATTTAATCAGCATCAGTTTATAAAGTACTCACAGCGTGAGAAATTTCATCTGCAATCTACTTTTCGATAAAGTCAGGATTTAATTGCCGGTACATCAACACTGCTAAGCAGCAGCTTAAGGCCTATATTATACCATATGAATTACATTCGTTTCACTGAATGCAAAAATTAAGTATTAATGTTCAAGTATGCCACTAATTTTATATCATCAATTTGTACAGCCATAAACACAACTGATCCTACCCGCGTAATGTGGACACGGCCCTAAGCGAGATTCTGGTTTTCAAATTGTTCCGGACTGAGTCCGCCACAGGCACTGTGGCGACGC
>NZ_JBNNGK010000046.1:0-2683 GCF_050268245.1 Serratia sp. NPDC078593
GAGCAATACTGCGCCTGGCTGGGCAAGGTGAGCGGCCTGCCGTTTGCTTTGCCGACCGAAGCGCAGTGGGAGTATGCCGCCCGCAGCCGGGGGCAGTTTTTTATTGTGGCCACTAACAGCGGCGTGCTAGAGATGGACGGTATCCAGCGTGGCATTAATATCTCCGGCTCGTTAGATCGTGAAGAGTTTGCCCAAAAAATGGGACTTAGTTCTTATATATCGACCGCAATGCCGGTAGACAGCTATCCGCCTAATCCGCTGGGTATTTATGATATGGCAGGCAATGGCTATGAGTGGGTCAAGGACTGGTATGATCCGGACTATTACCAACACTCTCCGACGATTGATCCGCAGGGGCCGGAAAAACCCGTATATAAAGATTATGAAGGGAATTATACCAAAGTAATACGAGGGGCTGATTACTCTGGACCTTTTAAGGGATTAACAGTTGCGAGATATAACAGTAAATCAGACACAGAGGTGACCGGAGATAAAACAGTCCGTTGCGTGGTTAACAGTCCGCAGCCGGTGAAGTAATGCCTCTGGCGATATAAGGATGCATGATGAAACAAGGATATGTTTTGCTGCTGGCCCCGCTGCTGCTGGCGGCCTGCGATAATCCCCCGCAAGAGACCGCGTTGATGCAGCCCCCGCCACAGGACAATGCGGAACTGCAAGCGTTGATCCGCCAGGTTAAAAGCAATCTGGTGTTTGTCCAAAGCGGTGACTTTCTGATGGGTGACTTCGGTGGTGATTATGGCCCGGAAAAAATTCAATATGACACTAATGAGGACAGTAAACCGCTGCATAAGGTTACACTGAGCAGTTACTCGATCGGTAAATTTAAAACCACCAATCAGGAATATCAGCGCTATCTGAAAATAAATAACAAGACGATAAGCAAGGCCAGTAATTCACTGGCGCAAGAGCGTATGGATGCTCTCAATAAACTTCCCAACACCCCGGCGCATATGGACTGGCATGAGGCAGAGCAATACTGCGCCTGGCTGGGCAAGGTGAGCGGCCTGCCGTTTGCGCTGCCGACCGAAGCTCAGTGGGAGTATGCCGCCCGCAGCCGGGGGCAGTTTTTTATTGTGGCCACCAACAGCGGCGTGCTAGAGATGGACGGTATCCAGCGTGGCATTAATATCTCTGGCTCGTTAGATCGTGAAGAGTTTGCCCGCAAAATGGGGCTCAGTACGGATATATATACTGCTATGCCGGTAGACAGCTATCCGCCTAATCCGCTGGGTATTTATGATATGGCGGGCAATGGGTATGAGTGGGTCAAGGACTGGTATGATCCTGACTATTACCAACACTCTCCTGTTGTTGACCCTCAGGGGCCAGAAAAACCGGTATATAAAGATTTCTACGGAAATTTTACAAGGGTATTGAGGGGGGCAGACTATTCAGGACCATTTAAAGGACTAACGATTGCTAGATTTAGCGGTGATCCTCAGGAGTCGATTCCCACGAACAAAACAGTCCGTTGCGTGGTTAACAGTCCGCAGCCGGTGAAGTAATGCCTCTGGCGATATAAGGATGCATGATGAAACAAGGATATGTTTTGTTGCTGGCCCCGCTGCTACTGGTGGCCTGCGATAATCCCCCCCAAGAAACCGCGTTGATGCAGCTGCCGTCACAGGACAATGCCGAACTGCAAGCGTTGATCCGCCAGGTTAAAAGCAATCTGGTGTTTGTTCAGGGCGGTGATTTTTTAATGGGTGACTTTGGCAAAGAATATGGCCCGGAGAAGATCCGTTATGACGCCAATAAAGACAGTAAACCGCTGCATAACGTCACGCTAAGCAGTTACTCGATCGGTAAATTTAAAACCACCAATCAGGAATATCAGCGCTATCTGAAAATAAATAACAAGACGTTAAGCAAGGCCGGTAATTCACTGACACAAGAGCGTATGGATGCTCTCAATAAGCTCCCCGACACCCCGGCACATATGAACTGGCATGAGGCAGAGCAATACTGCGCCTGGCTGGGCAAGGTGAGCGGCCTGCCGTTTGCGCTGCCGACCGAAGCCCAGTGGGAATATGCCGCCCGCAGCCGGGGGCAGTTTTTTATTGTGGCCACCAACAGCGGCGTGCTGGAGATGGACGGTATCCAGCGTGGCATTAATATCTCCGGCTCGTTAGATCGCGAAGAGTTCGCCCGAAAAATGGGATTGGCTTTAGAAGAGAGGGCTACACTACCCGGAAATATGTATCCTTCTAATCCATTGGGTATTTACGATATGACGGGCAATGGGTATGAGTGGGTCAAGGACTGGTATGATCCGGACTATTACCAACACTCTCCGACGATTGATCCGCAGGGGCCAGAAAAACCGGTATATAAAGATTTCTACGGAAATTTTACAAGGGTATTGAGGGGGGCAGACTATTCAGGACCATTTAAAGGACTAACGATTGCTAGATTTAGCGGTGATCCTCAGGAGTCGATTCCCACGAACAAAACAGTCCGTTGCGTGGTTAACAGTCCGCGACCGGTGAAGTAATGCCTCTGGCGATATAAGGAGACATGATGAAACAAGGATATGTTTTGTTGCTGGCCCCGCTGCTGCTGGCGGGCTGCGATAATCCCCCACAAGAGACCGCGTTGATGCAGCCCCCGCCACAGGACAATGCGGAACTGCAAGCGTTGATCCGCCAGGTTAAAAGCAATC
>NZ_JBNNGK010000047.1:0-1998 GCF_050268245.1 Serratia sp. NPDC078593
GCCAACGCTATCCGCGCACTCAGCATGGACGCCGTACAAAAAGCCAAATCCGGCCACCCGGGTGCACCGATGGGTATGGCCGATATCGCCGAAGTCCTGTGGCGCGACTACCTCAATCATAACCCGACCAACCCGCACTGGGCTGACCGCGACCGTTTCGTGCTGTCCAACGGCCATGGCTCCATGCTGATTTACAGCCTGCTGCACCTCACCGGCTATGACCTGCCGATGAGCGAGCTGGAAAACTTCCGCCAGTTGCACTCCAAAACGCCGGGCCACCCGGAATACGGCTACACCCCAGGCGTAGAAACCACCACCGGCCCGCTGGGCCAGGGCATTGCCAACGCCGTCGGCTTCGCCATTGCCGAGCGCACGCTGGCCGCGCAGTTTAACCGTCCGGGTCACGACATCGTTGACCACCATACCTATGCCTTTATGGGCGACGGCTGCATGATGGAGGGGATTTCCCACGAAGTCTGTTCGCTGGCCGGTACCATGAAACTCGGCAAGCTGACCGCGTTCTACGATGACAACGGCATCTCCATCGACGGCCACGTCGAAGGCTGGTTCACCGACGATACCGCCAAGCGCTTTGAAGCCTACGGCTGGCACGTGGTGCGCAACGTTGACGGCCATGACAGCGATACCATCAAGGCCGCGATTGAAGAAGCCCGCAGCGTCACCGACAAGCCATCACTGCTGATGTGTAAAACCGTGATTGGTTTCGGCTCACCGAACAAGGCCGGTACCCACGATTCTCACGGCGCCCCGCTGGGCGAAGCCGAAGTGGCCGCCACCCGCGAGCAACTGGGCTGGAAATACGCCGCCTTTGAAATCCCGCAGGACATCTACGCCCAGTGGGACGCCAAAGAAGCCGGCAAAGCCAAAGAAGCCGCCTGGAACGACAAGTTCGCCGCCTATGAACAAGCTTTCCCGGCACTGGCGGCCGAATTCACCCGTCGCATGAAGGGCGAACTGCCCGCCAACTGGCAGGCTGAGGCGAAGCAATTCGTCGCGCAGTTGCAGGCCAACCCGGCCAATATCGCCAGCCGTAAAGCCTCGCAGAACGCGCTGGAAGCCTTCGGCAAGCTGCTGCCGGAGTTCCTCGGCGGCTCTGCCGACCTGGCCCCGAGCAACCTGACGATGTGGTCCGGCTCCACCTCACTGGGCGATGACCCGGCGGGTAACTACATCCACTACGGCGTACGCGAGTTCGGCATGACCGCCATCACCAACGGTATCGCGCTGCACGGCGGTTTCCTGCCGTACTCGGCCACCTTCCTGATGTTCGTGGAATATGCCCGTAACGCGGTGCGTATGGCGGCGCTGATGAAAATCCGCAACGTGTTCGTTTACACCCACGACTCTATCGGTCTGGGCGAAGACGGCCCGACTCACCAGCCGGTAGAACAACTGGCCAGCCTGCGCGTCACGCCGAACATGAGCACCTGGCGTCCGTGTGACCAGGTCGAGTCGGCCATCGCCTGGCAGTACGGTATCGAGCGCCATGACGGCCCGACTACGCTGATTTTCTCCCGTCAGAACCTGGCGCAGCAGCCGCGCAGCACGGAGCAACTGGCCAACGTTTACCGCGGTGCCTACGTGCTGAAAGACTGTGACGGCACGCCGGAGCTGATTTTGATTGCCACCGGTTCAGAGGTCGAGCTGGCGGTGGGCGCGTACACGCAACTGACTGCGGAAGGGCGCAAGGTGCGCGTGGTGTCGATGCCGTCTACCGACGCGTTTGACAAGCAGGATGCAGCCTACCGTGAATCGGTGCTGCCGTCATCGGTGAGCGCCCGGGTGGCGATTGAAGCGGGTATTGCCGACTACTGGTACAAATATGTCGGCCTGAACGGCGCGGTAGTGGGCATGACCACCTTTGGTGAGTCCGCGCCTGCCGAGCAGTTGTTCAGCGAGTTTGGCTTCACCGTCGACAACGTGGTGGCGAAAGCCAAAGCCCTGCTGAAATAAGGCGGGCAGCGCCGTAACTGGCGC
>NZ_JBNNGK010000048.1:0-1916 GCF_050268245.1 Serratia sp. NPDC078593
TGCTTTTTGCTTGATGCTGATTTTGTCATGTGAGCTACCTCTGGTTAAGAGTTTACTCACTTAGCGCCGTGTCCACTATTGCTGGGTAAGATCAAACTCCTTCTGTCTGTCTGCTAATTACCTTAGCTTGTTTTCCTGAATCACTAGGGATAGAAAAATAAATTTGCAAGCAGGAAAGAAAGATGCAGAATTATTCATTGTTCTCTTCATTATGATAAGTTTAGAAAGGTCGTTTCATTCCTGTAAACCGACCTTTTGTCCTTTTTTTTATGAATGTTTAGGTGTTGCGAGTACTTCAAGGTTGTGCACATCGACAATAGACAGAAGCTGCTTCACTGATTCGTATGCCAAGGGGAGTTTCATTACCAATGTTGAGTACATAATGAACTTCACTTCGTTATCTTCTATATCGACTTCTGTTACATTGCCATGATCAATATTTAGACCACGATAACAAATCTCGTCGCCCTTCAGATAGATTGTGTGAATCCTCTCATCACCTTGATACCGATCCAAAACCTGAATGTAGGCTTTAGCTTCGGTCTTCTTACGTTGGATGGTGACATCGAACCCTGCTAGCTCGTTGAATAAACGATTGATTTCACTAACAATTACTGTTGATACCTTACTATTTTTTTTTGACATTTTTTTACCCCTCTAAATTAAAATTCATCTCATGGTTTACCTCCTACGGCTGATGTTTTGTTCGAATGACTATATGTTAACGGGCAAAATTGGCTCGATCAAGGAATAGTAATAACCATTTCATTCATAATAACTTTATATATGGTAGTCGAAAGTATCTAAGATTTTTTCAGTATCTCCGTACTTTATTGCTAGTACAATCATATAAGATTTCAATAGTATTCCCGTACTTCTTAAGTAGTACGCCAGTGTATCGTTTTAAAGCAATCTCAATACCATATAAGTGAAAACGCTCGAAGAAATAACTCTTCTTTATCCACATTAAAATCACAAAATACGCTATATATTCTTACTTAAATCCATTCAATAAAATCTTCATTGATATGATAGTCAAAATCAATAGGCTCTCGTCCAGCCATCATTATCATATATTTTTGAATGTCTTCTACATTTTTATCTTTACTAGCTTTCAACGTCCAAACATCACCGGAAGAATTTACTTGAAACACTAGTTTTTCATTTTCAGAAAAACTATATGTTCTCCATCCGTCTTGTTTTTCAATTTCTCCGATAGCTTCTATTGTAGATTTTTTCTTATTGATCAGTAGGACATGTTTAATACAGTCATCATTATGATAATGAATATCAGCAATGACATGACTTTTACTCGGCAATACATCAATACGCTTGATTACCTTTCGTAGTTCTAACTCCAGTTTTGAACGTTCAATAATATTTGAAATTTCATGTATATCATCAGAAAACTCAATATTAGTAACATTTACTGTGTCTTTTTTATCTGCAAGTTTTTCTTTAGTATTCTGTAATTTTTCTTCTGCCTGAGATTTTTGATCCAACATGTCAAAACTCGGCATCCGGCCCTGTTGTCTTAGTTTTTCCATTCCTATACTGAAAGTTTCTATGTAAGTCTCTAACTCTACAATTTCACTCCTTAATATGTCAATATCACTAACTGAACCAATTAGATTGTTTAGTACTTTTTCAACATCAATACCTTTAACATACTTAAGAACACCTTTTTCAAAAGGCATATATGGCATCATTTGTGCCTCACATCCTTTTTTATTTCTCGAGTTATCACATTTTATATAAGTATACCCATTGGTACTGCTAGTTGTTAATGCAGCACCACACAAAGAGCATTTTAACAAACTATGATCTTACCCAGCAATAGTGGACACGGCGCTAAGTGAGTAAACTCTTAACCAGAGGTAGCTCACATGACAAAATCAGCATCAAGCAAAAAGCAG
>NZ_JBNNGK010000049.1:0-1315 GCF_050268245.1 Serratia sp. NPDC078593
GAGACTGTAATTTAAATTGTGTAATTGCCTGTTTTTGATATGTTCTTCCTGACAATGGAGACAGGCAAATTATGGACGAAAAGAAACTTAAAGCACTTGCTGCTGAATTGGCCAAAGGCCTTAAAACCGAAGCCGATCTTAATGCGTTTTCTCGTATGTTGACCAAGCTCACCGTCGAAACCGCCTTGAATGCCGAACTTACTGACCACCTCGGCCATGAAAAAAATGCCCCTAAAACAGACTCGAATACCCGTAACGGTTACTCGTCTAAAACGCTGTTCACTGATGATGGTGAGATCGAACTGAATACACCCCGTGACCGTGAAGGCTCCTTTGAACCCCAGTTGATAAAGAAAAATCAGACGCGTATCACACAGATGGATAACCAGATTTTATCCTTATATGCCAAAGGAATGACCACAAGAGAAATCGTTGCTACATTCAAGGAGATGTACGATGCCGACGTGTCACCCACGTTGATATCCAAAGTCACCGATGCCGTTAAAGAGCAGGTCACCGAGTGGCAAAACCGGCCACTGGACTCACTGTATCCCATTGTTTACCTTGACTGTATTGTGGTAAAGGTTCGCCACAATGGTAGCGTCATTAACAAGGCCGTGTTCCTAGCCTTGGGGATTAATATCGAGGGCAAAAAAGAGCTTCTGGGCATGTGGCTGGCAGAGAATGAAGGGGCCAAGTTCTGGCTCAATGTCTTGACCGAGCTGAAAAATCGTGGTCTTCAAGACATCCTGATTGCTTGCGTGGATGGCCTGAAAGGCTTCCCCGATGCGATAAACAGCGTTTATCCGCAAACCCACATCCAGTTGTGCATTATCCACATGGTGCGTAACAGCTTGAAGTATGTGTCGTGGAAAGACTATAAAGCGGTCACCAGCGGGTTGAAAACGGTGTACCAGGCTCCGACAGAGGAAGCGGCTCTGATGGCGTTGGACAAGTTCGCAGGCGTCTGGGATGAGAAATACCCACAAATCAGCAAAAGCTGGCGTACTCACTGGGAAAATCTCAACACGTTCTTCGGTTATCCCGCGGATATCCGCAAGGCCATCTACACGACCAATGCTATCGAATCGCTGAACAGCGTGATCCGGCAGGCGATTAAGAAGCGTAAAGTATTCCCGACAGACGACTCAGTGCGAAAAGTGATTTATCTGGCAATCCAGGCGGCGTCGAAAAAATGGAATATGCCTATCCAGAACTGGCGGTTGGCAATGAGTCGTTTTATTATCGAGTTCGGTGACCGCTTAGACGGTCATCTTTAATACGTTGGCAGTTACACAGAATTATGGACAGGCTC
>NZ_JBNNGK010000050.1:0-1256 GCF_050268245.1 Serratia sp. NPDC078593
TGTAGTGGTCAACAAAAACTAGCCACGGTTTTAGAGTTTTTCCAGAACAATCTTTCTGATTCATTCGGCGTCAAACCACCATTATATTGATGGGGTCTGAGCTGGCTGTAATATCCTGTGATGTAATTCATTATTGCCGTGCTGGCTTGGCTAAAATTCGCGTAGCCATTATCCGGTACCCACTCTGTTTTCAGGCTTCTGAAGAACCGTTCCATTGGGCTGTTATCCCAGCAATTTCCCCGGCGACTCAGACTTTGCTTTATCTGATATCTCCACAGTAACTGCCTGAAATTCCTGCTAGTATAGTGACTGCCTTGATCCGAGTGATACAGTAAATTAGCCGGTTTTCCCCGTGCTTCCCATGCCACCGACAGGGCTTTACCTGTCAGTGCTGAATCAGGGGAAAATGACATCGCCCAGCCAACCGGTTTACGGGAAAACAAATCGAGTACTACAGCCAGATAAGCCCAGCGTTTTCCCGTCCAGATATAAGTCACATCACCGCACCAGGCCTGATTAGGCTCGGTAACAGCAAACTGGCGATCCAGATAGTTAGGGATCTCAACGTGCTTCTCAGACGCTTTCTTATAACGATGGCCCGGTTGCTGACAGCTAATAATATTGAGCGCTTTCATCAGCTTTGTTGCCCGCCAGCGGCTCAGTTTTATACCTCTGGTGGTGACCATCGCGGAAATACTTCGCGCTCCTGCTGAGCCGTTACTTTCGCGATAAACTTCACGCACAAGGCTCAGTAATGCCACTCTCGTGGCGTCAGGCTTCCTGGGCTGCCGCCAGTATTTATAACTGCTGCGATGAACCCCAAACACGTTGCACACAACGGCAACAGGAAACCGCGCCCTGAGTTTCTCAACTAATGAGAATTGTTCAGGGAGTCTGACATCAAGAGCGCGGTAGCCTTTTTTAATATATCCCTTTCCATTTCAACACGTTGAAGTCTTTTTTTTAGCTCACGTATTTCAATCTGCTCAGGTGTCATGGGTGAAGCCATGGGTGATTTTCCCGCTCGCTCTTCTTTCAGTTGTCGAACCCATTTGTCCATTGTGGATTTGCCGACGTTCATTGCCGTAGCAGCGGCGGCAACGGTGTAATGCTGATCGAGTACAAGCTGGGCAGCTTCGAGGCGAAACTCGGGGCTAAAATTGCGTCTGTTACGTCCGGTCATAATGTCACCTGTTTTGACTGTGAGGTGATGATACCACCTCTATTCAGGTGGCCAAATTCAGTGTGCCACTACA
>NZ_JBNNGK010000051.1:0-1246 GCF_050268245.1 Serratia sp. NPDC078593
TGATCTTACCCAGCAATAGTGGACACGGCGCTAAGTGAGTAAACTCTTAACCAGAGGTAGCTCACATGACAAAATCAGCATCAAGCAAAAAGCAGTCCCGCAAGCAGTACACACCCGAATTTCGCCAAGAAACCCTCAAACTGGCTGAACGTATCGGCGTGGCCGCCGCTGCCCGCGAACTCAGCTTGTACGAATCGCAGATTTATACCTGGCGCAGCAAACTGCAACAGCAGCACTCTTCATCTGGACGTGAGCAGGAAATGTCCGCCGAAATTGTCCGTCTGAAACGCCAACTTGCTGAAAAGGATGAAGAGTTGGCCATTCTCCAAAAGGCCGCGACATACTTCGCGAAGCGCCTGAAATGAAGTATGTCTTTATCGAAAAACATCAGGCTGAGTTCAGCATCAAAGCCATGTGTCGGGTGCTCCGTATTGCACGCAGCGGCTGGTATGCCTGGCGTCTGCGCCGTCATCAGATAGCCCCGCGTCAGCAGTTTCGTCTTGCCTGCGATAACGCTGTCCGAAAAGCATTCAGTGATGCAAAACAGTGGTATGGCGCACCGCGTCTTGCTGATGAGCTTGCGGAGTACAACGTCAAAACCATTGCCGCCAGCTTGCGCCGTCAGGGGCTGCGCGCAAAGGCCTCACGCCGGTTCAGCCCGGTCAGTTACCGTGAACATGGTCTGCCGGTGTCTGAAAACCTGCTGAAGCAGGACTTTTACGCCTGTGAACCGAATCAGAAATGGGCGGGAGATATCACCTATCTTCGCACTGATGAGGGTTGGCTTTACCTGGCCGTGGTGATTGACCTGTGGTCGCGAGCCGTCATCGGCTGGTCGATGTCATCGCGGATGACGGCACAACTGGCGTGCGATGCGTTGCAGATGGCGTTGTGGCGGCGTAAACGCCCGGAAAATGTCATTGTTCATACTGACAGAGGCGGCCAGTACTGTTCAGGGGATTACCAGGGCTTACTGAAACGGCATAATCTGTGTGGCAGTATGAGCGCAAAAGGTTGTTGTTACGACAATGCCTGTGTGGAAAGCTTCTTCCATACGCTGAAGGTGGAATGTATCCACGACGAGCGCTTTGCCACCCGGGAAATAATGCGAACGGCGGTGTTTAATTATATCGAGTGCGATTACAACCGCTGGCGTCGCCACAGTGCCTGTGGCGGACTCAGTCCGGAACAATTTGAAAACCAGAATCTCGCTTAGGGCCGTGTCCACATTACGCGGGTAGGATCA
>NZ_JBNNGK010000053.1:0-1073 GCF_050268245.1 Serratia sp. NPDC078593
CCGGAAAGCTGTTTTGCGGTGCAGGGTTACGGCGAAAGCCGCCCTGTTGCCACCAACGACACCCCGGAAGGCCGCGCGCTGAATCGGCGTGTCGAAATCAGTCTGGTGCCGCAGGCCGATGCCTGCCGGCTACCGGGCGTAACCCCTCCGTCATCACGGGATGGTGACGGATTTGATAAGTAATGGAGATATTCCTATGGCAATACCTGTTTACCTGTGGCTGAAAGACGACGGCGGTGCCGACATCAAAGGGTCGGTGGACGTACAGGATCGTGAAGGCAGCATCGAAGTGGTGGCGCAGGCACATAACCTGTACATCCCGACCGATAACAACACCGGCAAACTGACCGGCACCCGGGTACACACGCCGTTCCTGTTCACCAAGGAAATCGACGCCGCCAGCCCGTATTTGTACAAGGCGGTCACCACCGGCCAGACCCTGAAGTCTGCCGAGTTCAAGTGGTACAAAATCAACGACGCGGGTCAGGAAGTGGAGTACTTCAACACCAAACTGGAAAACGTGAAGGTGGTGAAGGTCAATCCTGAGATGTACGACGTCAAAGATCCGGCCAAGGAGAAACACAACCACCTGGAGCGTATCGAACTGCGCTACGAGAAAATCACCTGGACCTACAAAGACGGCAACATCATTCATTCCGATTCCTGGAACGAACGCGCGACGGCGTAACCCTGTGGCGGGCAGTGTTCTGCCCGCCGTTTTTTTCTGAGCGTCTGCGGTGCGGGCGCTGAGCAGAGAACATTTATTTTTATCAATGACCTTATGGGCCTCGGTTGACGGCTATGGGCGGTAGCGTCCCCAAACGGGTTAATGGCGAACAAGGAAGAGGATATGTCAGTTCATTCAGCACAGATATTGCGTCGATTAAACCCGTATTGCGCTCAGGCGCTGGCAGCGGCCGCCACCTTATGCCAGACCCGGGCGCATGCGGAGATCACGGTGGAGCACTGGCTGCTTAAACTGCTGGAGCAGGGGGAAGGGGATATCACGGCGATAGCCCGGCGTTATGAATGGGATCTGGACGCGTTATGGCAAGGGTTGCTGGCGCATCTGG